>JANWYV010000037.1 GCA_025055075.1 Blastocatellia bacterium | reverse complement strand
TGCATCCGCCAGAAGAGTGCCCCGATGCGATCCTCCGGCGATTTGTGAAATCCCAGGTCCCACAGCAACAGCTCCCAATAGAGCGCCCACCCTTCGCCCCAGAAGGGCGTGCTGAAGAGATTGCGATAGGGCTTATATCGGGCCGTCATGAACCCCTGCAGGTGATGCCCCGGGATCAGCTCATGATGAACGGTCGCCCGCGAGAAGTGCCGATTGTTCCCCCGCATGCTCATCATCTTCGCTTCGTGCGACATGGTGTTGGTCGGATAGGAGACGGTGATCACTTCGCCACCGGTGAAGAAGGGGTTCACGAGTTGACGTTCGGGCGACATCATCTCCATGCGCCAGGTTTCCTTCGCCAACGCAGGCACCGTCACCAAATCGCGCTCTTCGAGGAACCGAATGGCCTCCAGGGCGAGATCGCGGACGAGTTCCGGTTGCTTGCCGGGTTCGACATAGCGCGTCTTAACATATTCGAGCGCTCGCTTCCAATCGTCCCCAAAGCCCAACTCTCGCGCTGCCTTTTTCATCTCGTTCTCGCACCACGCCATCTCTTTTTCAGCAATGGCGATCAACTCCTCGGGAGTATACGGGATCATCTCGCGAGCCAATTCAACCAACAGGGCTTCTCGACCAATCGGATCCCCGATGATGTCACTCACCTCCCCTGGCTGGGGACTCGGCGCGCGTACCGCTCCGAGCTGAGGCCGCTGCCCCATGGGTCCACCGACTCCTCGCCCCATTCCCGATGGGGGCCCACCAGATGCCACCACCTCTTCGCCCAATCTCACGCCCACGACGCGTTGAGCCAGAAAGTCCATATAATTCCCGAGCGCTTGATCCACCGATTGATAGGGTTCGCCCACCCACCAAGTGAACAGCGGATCGTATCCGTTGTAGAAGGTGAACCAATTCCGCAGGGTCGTTCGCAAGTTTTGGAGCGCTTGCAACGCCCGATTGGCCACGGTCCGCGTGACTCGAATGGGCGCGATCGCTCCTATCCCGCGATCTCGGAGCTGACCGTCCGCACGTTCCCCACGTAGTCCCGCTTCCACAGCACGGCGCACCTCTTCGATTTGCTTCTGCATCGCCACCAAACGTTCCGCCACTGGCTGGGGCTGGATCGGCTCCATGCGTCGGCGCGATTCCTCAAGTTCGATGATCGTTCGAGCGAAGGGCATGAGTGGTTCCATCTCCGCAATCTGTTTGGCCTGAATGTCCAACTGCCGCAGCAAATATTCGAGGTGATTCTTGAAGAGGAGATAGTCCACCCGGCCATCCACGCTCAAGGCCTCGAAGTTCACCCCTTCCAATTTTTGGAGCCATTCCGTGTAGAATCGCCGCAGGCGTTCTCGCCGCGTGGGAGAGATCGGAATGGTGTAGAAACGATTCAAGCTCCCCAGGTCAACAGTGAAGCGTTCGATCAACGGACGAAGTTCGCTCCGCGATACATCCAGGTCGTCTCCGAGCAATGCCGGAGCTCCCCCACGCTCGGATCGAGCTGGTTCTGAACGCGCGGGACGCTGAAGGTCTTCCCCCGCGATGCCGGCGAAAATAATCCCTTGCTGACAAAGGACGATAAGCAGAGAAACGCTGACGAGAAGCGTTCTTCTCATACTCTTCTCTCCCGCGATTGAGATGGGGCCTCTCCTTGGGCCCAGCACGACTCCTTCCTACACTCGTGCGCCTCTTATCATGGCGCAATGGCCAGACGAAATCAACCGCACGATCCCGCCACGCCCATCAGGATGATCCCGAGCGTCGAAACGCTCGCGGATATTTCTGCAGAAGCCCCTCTTCACGCATCAATCGTTCGACGTCCTCGATCTCCATCGGGATGAATCCAGAGAGCACTTCCGCTCCACGTTCAGTGATGAGGATCATGTCCTCAAGTCGGATGAAGATCTGCTCCTCGGGCACACGAAATTCCGGTTCGACTGTGAAGACCATACCGGGACGAAGCGGCTCCCCGCGATAGGGTCCCGCGTCATGAACAGCCATGCCCACCCAATGCCCGAGGCTCGCCCTAGGATTGTTTGCCGCGTTCTTGTACTGCGCGACGAATCGGCGAGCCGCTTGCTCGTAGATGGATTTAGAGAACTTCGTCTGCGCCAGGATTCGCTCCCATTCCTGGGCAACCTCTTGCATGATGATCTGAGGCGTCACTCCTGGCCGGATGCGCGCCAGCAATGCCTTGTAGCACGCTAGATAAAACCCATACAATTCCCGCTGCCACTGATTGAATCGCCCGTTCACGGGAAACTGGCGCGTCACATCGCAGACATAGTATCCGACGTCGGGACAGTAATCCATCAAGACGAGATCTCCATCGCGCAACTCATCCGTATTGGCGAAGTAGTGGTTCATATAGGCATTGCGCCCACCGGCGATGATGGACCGATAGGCCTCAGCCTGCGCCCCATTTCGATAGAAGATGAACTTCGCTAGGGCGTCCAACTCATACTCCATGACGCCAGGTTCGGTGCTGCGCATTGCCTCCATGATAGCTAGCCCGGCCAATTCCGTCGCTTGACGGATCAATCGAATCTCGCGCGGGCTCTTGATGACGCGCAGCTCATCCAAAATGGGGGACAAATCCCGAATTTCGAATTGCGGAAAGCGCAACCGAAGGAGATGGACGAACCATCCCTCGCGCGAGGGAAAACCATCCCATGGATTCGAGAGATTATCCGCATACGGGGGAAGTGCCGCGCTCCGACTCGTCGAGATCCCCTCGGCCGGGCTGAACGGGGTATACAGGACAGGAGGCTTCGCGGCGCCAAAGCCTGAGACGTACCGAGCAAGGTGTCCGGCCAGTAGCTCCGTCCCGTAGACCGCATCTACTCCCGTCAACCGCTTGACCAAATCGGCATCCTCAGCCGAAAGGACCTTTCCTTCGCTGCGTTCGCGCTGTTCGTTCCGATGCGGTAGATAGAGGACCGTCCGCTGTGTCCGCCCATCCAGAAGGAGATACGCGTTCGGGACCTCAACGCCACAGAGATAATAGAACTCGTTCGACTGGCGAAACCGTACCCACCCGATCGGCGCCGGCGCGCCTTGAACGAGAGCGATCGCCTCTGGGCCAATCCGCTCAAAAACTCGGCGACGGCGCTCGGCGAATTCCTCTGGCGGAAAATCCGTCGTAAAAAGCGGCTTCTCCTGCGCGCGCACAAGAGGTGACAAGAGACACAGACAGAAGAGGGCTGCTATCCGTCGTCGGTCCTTTTGCATGGCCATCCCCTCTGAGACCTCCCCACGCTCGCGTCCTCGCCTTAAATTGAGATGCCTTAGCTAGTCCCTGCCCCTCTCCCATACCCTTCTCAGTGTAGGGTAGAGAACACCGTCACTGTCTTGAACAATCCAAAGGGGCATTGAACAGGCTTAGGATTGCCCCTTAAATGCGTTCCATAATTCTGTGCAAGACAGACCCGGCTCCCTGATGGTACGTTTTGCAATGTCTTTTTCGCAATTTCACAGTGGAGCTGAATACTATGCCTGGGCGGTGGAAGGGTGTGCATTCAATGGGATCAGCGCTTCCCTTCGAACGCTCCTGGAGTTCTCGACGGAGTGATGGGCAAATGGACGATCCCCGGGATCGCTCGACTCAACCCTGGCCGACCTTATCTGTTGGTGAACGGGAGGGTCACGTTTGTCCAATGAAAATGCGACTTGGGAGGGACGGTCAGTATTGATTCAACGAGCTTCGGGCAGACGACGAGCACGCTCGTCGGCCCCCGCAATATTCAAATTCGAGCGCATATCACGTGATAGCGCCTCTGGACACAACCTCCTCGTCGTCACGCCCACCGGCTTGAGAGGATGCCGGTCCTCCTCGTCCTATCGGATCGCGCATCCTCTCAAGCTCTTTCCGTCAGGAAAGGAATTTTTTCGGGTCGGGAGGATGACGCCATGAGACGATTCCATCAGTGGCTCGGGATATTCGTAGCGATCACTTGCTTATTGTCCGCTGTTTCCCCCCTCGTCTGCGCTCAAGGCACGCGAGCCGACTACGAACGCGCCTTCGCGTTGCGCGAGCGTCTCGAGGGGCTGGCCCTCAATATCGTGGATAACGTCGAGTGGATCGAGAACACGCCGCGCTTCTGGTACCGGAGAACGGTCAAAGGTGGCCACGAATTCGTCCTCGTGGATGCGGAGACACTCGCGAAGCGACCGGCGTTCGACCACGCGCGATTGGCGGCATCGCTCTCAGCGGCGATGGGACGCAACTATACCTCCACGACCTTGCCTTTCTCTACCCTCACCTTTGTGGACCAGGAACGAGCCATCCAATTCACCGCTGCGGGAGCAACCTGGCGCTGCGATCTCACGGATTACGCTTGTCGCCAGATCGGACCAGCCGCCCCCGGTTTCTCCAGAGGGCGAGGACCCGAGGAAGCGGAGGAATATCCTCGCGAGTACGACAACGATGTCCAGGACGGAATGGTCTTCCTCCCTACGCGAGAGCCCTCGCCCCAGCAGGAGCAACAAACTCGCCGTCCGCCTCCCTTCAGCCCCATTCAATCGTCCCAAGAGCTTCAGGTAAAGCCCTCCCCCGATGGACGATGGGAGGCTTTCATCCGGAATTACAATGTCTTCATCCGTCCCAAGGGAAAGGAAGAAGCCATTCCGCTCAGCTATGACGGATCGGAAGCCGACGCGTACACGTTCGCCTCAATCACCTGGTCGCCGGATTCACGACGCCTCGTGGCGTATCGCGTGCGGCAAGGATACCGCCGACAGGTCCACTACATCGAATCCTCGCCGACCGATCAACTCCAGCCGAAGCTCCATACGCGCGAGTATGCGAAGCCCGGCGATGTCCTCGATGTCGCCCAACCCGTCCTCTTCGACGTAGAGGCACGGAAAGCCATTGCGATTGAGAATAGCCTCTTCCCGAACCCGTACAGCCTCTCCAATCCCGTTTGGTGGAAGGATGGTCGAGCTTTCACTTTCGAGTATAATCAGCGCGGCCACCAAGTCTACCGTGTGATCGAAGTAGATGCGGCGACCGGATTACCGCGCGTCCTCATCAACGAAGAATGCGCGACGTTCTTCTCCTACCGTCCGCTCTCGCCGAACCATCGGGAGACCGGAACCCGATACCGCTACGACATCGCCGATGGACGGGAGATCATCTGGGCCTCGGAGCGCGACGGGTGGCGCCATCTTTATCTCTACGATGGTCTCACGGGGAAAGTGAGGAATCAGATCACGAGGGGCCCCTGGGTCGTGCGCGGCGTTGTGAAGGTGGACGAGGAGAGACGCCAGATTTGGTTTCAAGCCAGCGGCATGTATCGCGATCAAGACCCGTACTTCATCCACTACTACCGGATCAACTTCGACGGCAGCGGACTTGTGGCTCTGACCGAAGCCAATGGAGATCATCTGGTGCGGTTCTCTTCGGACATGAAGTACTACGTGGATCTCTGGTCGCGCGTGGATCACCCGCCGGTCCTGGAGCTTCGGCGCACGGAGGATCGAAAGATCCTCATGGAAGTGGAACGAGGGGATATCTCCGAACTGCTCGCGATCGGATGGCGTCCGCCGGAGGTTTTCGTCGCCAAAGGACGCGACGGCAAGACCGACATCTGGGGCATCATCATTCGCCCGATGAATTTCGATCCGTCGAAGAGGTACCCAGTCATCGAGAATATCTACGCCGGACCGCAGGGATCGTTTGTACCGAAATCCTTCAGCGTCTATAATCCGATGCGTTCGCTCGCTGAGCTGGGATTCATCGTCGTGCAGATTGATGGGATGGGAACAGCAAATCGCTCCAAGGCCTTTCACGATGTCGCTTGGAAGAACCTGCGCGATGCCGGATTCCCCGACCGCATTCTCTGGCATAAGGCGGTGGCGGCGAAATATTCGTACTACGACATCACCCGCGTCGGCATCTATGGCCATTCGGCCGGGGGACAGAACGCGCTCGCTGCTTTATTGTTCCACCCCGATTTTTATAAGGTGGCCGTTTCCTCTTGTGGCTGCCACGATAACCGCATGGACAAGATTTGGTGGAATGAGCAGTGGATGGGATGGCCCGTCGGACCACACTACGTGGAATCCTCGAACGTGGAGAACGCGCACCGACTGCGGGGGAAAGTCTTGCTCATTGTCGGCGAGCTGGATACGAATGTGGATCCATCCTCCACGATGCAGGTTGTGAACGCCCTCATCAAAGCGAATAAGACGTTTGATCTGCTGGTCCTCCCTGGTCAAGGACATACGATGGGCGGAGCATACGGGACGCGGAAAATGTACGACTTCTTTGTCCACCATTTGCTCGGAGTCGAGCCTCCAGACTGGAACGCACTCTCCGAGGAGATGCCGCAGCAGTGAACTCGTGGGGGATTCCACAATGGAATCCCCCACGTCCTCTTCCGAAGAAAGAGTGGGACTTATTGACGCTGTCCCTCTTGCGCGACCGTGCGGACGTCGAAGACAGCCCCCGCGATGGCGTTCGGATGCGCTTGGAATTTCACGACGATGCGCTCTTTCCCACGCGTGAGCCGCTCGGGGATAGGATACTCTTTGTCGAACAACTCTGTCGGATGGATCTCCAAGCGCTCGGTCGCGATCTTCTCTCCCTCCACGAAAATATCGAAAACGCGCGGCGGTCCTTCACTCCCCCGATACGTGCAGACCAGGAGCACGGGGCGATCCGGCGCGACCTTCAGCTCATAACTGAACCACCCATTGCGCGCCGCGCGCCATCGTCTTCCTTCGAAATATCCCTCGTTGGTATTCTCGCCTTGAAAGCGATGCGCTTGCTCGCTCTGCGGATCATTGAGATTCACGGCGTCGACGGTCAACCGTTCGATCTCCCGACGCCGAGCTTCGCGCGCAGCGATCTCCGCTTTTCGCCTCTCCCACTCGGCGGGCGTATAGACCTTCCAATAGACGGTATATCGCCGATCGTGCAGCTTGTAGAAGGGCGCGAGCGTCACATCGCGCGGTTGCCCGAGCCCATCGGTGCGAAACGTCAAGGGTGTTCCTGCCACTGGCTTCACCTTCGCCAAAACATCTTTCACCTCAGTGGTGACGAAAACGGGCACCTCCACTGGTCGCACTCGACCAATACGAGGAGCGCTCGGGCCATAGCGTTCCGACTCGACCAAACCCTCCGTGCCCAGATCCCCGGCCAAGACGATCGGGCCGTAGAGGAGCGCGATCATCGTCGGATCATCCGGCATGGCTTCCATCCGCAAGCTCATGGGGAATTGGACTTCCACCGTATCGCCCTCGCGCCACTCGCGCTCCAGCGTGATGTATGACCCAGGGGCTGCCGTGACCGACTCGCGCCGACCGTTCACCAAGACGTGAGCGCCCGACACTGCCCACCCCGGATATCGAATCCGCAGCGCGAACCGAACGGGGCGCTCCGCATGAATGATCAGGCGCGTACGATCTTCCTCGGGAAACCGAGTCCGCTGCTCCACGCGCACGCCTTTTTCCTTCCAGCTCACTTCTGACGAGAGGAAGAGCGTCACATAGAGCGAACGGTCGTCGCGGAAGTAGATGGCCTCCCCATACCGAGCGGGGTTCTCGATTCCCGTCCCCACACAGCACCAGAAGGAATTCTCCGGCGTTGAGTACGTCCGGAATGCTCCCGGTCGCAACGGCACGTAGTAGCACATCATTCCCGTCGCCGGATCCTGCGAAGCCAGAATGTGGTTGAACAGCGCGCGCTCATAGAAGTCCATGTATTCGCCCTTGGGATCCCAACTGAAGAGATGGCGCGTGAGCTTCAGCATGTTATACGTGTTACATGTCTCGGCTGTCGCTGGCCCCAAACGACGGGAGAACTGGGAGATGGGGAAGAATCGCTCGCCGTCGCTGTGACCACCAATGACGTATGAGCGATGCAAGGCGACGCGCTGCCAGAAGAAGGTGGCGATGTCGGCATACCACTTCTCGCCCGTCAGCTCATACTCGCGCGCGGCGCCGATGATCTTCGGAATCTGCGTGTTCGCGTGAAGCCCATCAAGGGGATCCTCCCCCCGCGAGAGCGGCTCGAAGAGTCGTTGGTGATCGAACAGTCGAGCCAGTCGCAGGTGTTCCGGATTCCCCGTGACGGCGTAGAGGTTCGCCAAGACTTCGTTCATCCCACCATACTCGGTCTCCAGCATATTCTGCTGCTGCTCCCGCGTCAGACGATCCATTCGGAACTTCACCCAATCCGCCATCTTGACGAGCACATCAAGGGCCTGCGAATTGTCACAATAGAGGTAGACATCGAGCAACCCCGCCATGATCTTGTGCAACGTGTAATACGGCGCCCACACTCGCTGTCGCGCTTCCACCCGATCAATGAACTCTTCGGGGAACGCCGATAGATACCCGCGATTGAACCCACGACGGTGGAGCGCCTCTTGAATGCGCGCCAACTCCGCCACCATCTGATTCGCTCGCGCTTTGAATCGCTCGTCTCCCGTCCGGGCATACATGAGCGCACAAGCCGTCAGATAATGTCCCACGGTGTGCCCGCGCAATTCCACATCAGGTGCTTCCCATCCCCCATATGGCTGCGCCGATGACGGAAGCCCTGCGTTCACCCGGAAGTTATGCAACAGCCGATCCACGTCTAGACTCAGGATGTATCGCTGAGTCCGTTCCATCGCCTCCCGAAATGGGCCCTCTAGGAGGCGAACTTCCGTCGCCTCAAAAGGCATTACTTTCAGCGGGACTTTATTCGGCACTGTGATCTTCTTCCCTTGCGAGAGGCCTCCTACTCCCAAGGGAACGATCCATGAACAGGAAAGAAGGGAGAGCCAAAACCACGATATCCATGTTCGCCTCATAAGTCTTTCCTCCCTAACATTCCAGCGAAGCCCTCCTTCAGCTCCGCCGGAGGATTTGCTCAGGCTCTGACTCGAGCTCGAGCATATCGCAAGAATCCATATACTGGTACCCCCGCGAGGACGAGGACGAAGCCCGGCCATGTCGTCGCCGTTCGATAGTACAGGAGCACGGCCAGGATCGTCCCTGCTCCCACAACATAGAGTGCGGGAACGACCGGATATCCCCATACGCGATAGGGCCGCTCGCGATCCGGCCACTTCGCGCGCAGTCGGAAGATGCCCAAGATCGTGAGGATGTAAAAGAGCAACGCCGCTGAGATCACATAGTCTAGCAAGTTGCTGTATAGGTTCCCATAGGTCCTCGTCTCCGGATGAAACGTACGGGGCAAGACCAAGGCCGCTGCCCACATCCCTTGCACAAGTAACGCCCATCCAGGGACCCGCGCTTCATTCAACCGTCCGGCGAAAGCAAAGAAGAGCCCGTCCCGGGCCATGGCATAATAGGCGCGCGCTCCTGCCAGGATCAACCCATTGATCGTCCCGAAGGTCGAGATCATGATGGCCAACGCCATGAGCGGGGCCCCTCCGTTGGGGAAGATGGCCTGTAACGCCGCTGTTCCCACTCGATCGAACGGCGCGCGTTGAATATCGGCCAACGGCAACGTGACCAGATAAGCTACATTCGCCAGCAGATACAACGCGATCACCAAAAGTACCCCCAGGCCCATCGCCAGTGGGACCGTGCGTCGCGGATTCTTCACCTCCGCTGCCGCGAATGTGACATTGTGCCAGGCATCAGCCGCAAATAGCGATCCTGTCTGCGCTACACACAGCGCGACAAAAAGCCCAAACGGCGTCGTCGCATCGAGTCCCCCCCCAAGCGGCACGTAGCCACGCGGCGTCCAGAGATCGCCGAAGTTCTCCGCCACCGCGCGTGCATTCCATCCCACGAGCAGAGCCAAGAGGATGAGTCCTAGCAGCGCTCCCGTCTTCGCTACGGTGAAGACGTTCTGAATGATCTTCCCGTAGGTCACTCCTCGCATGTTCGCCCACGTCAGCAGCGCGACCACGACGATCGCAATCAGTTGATTGGTGGAGAGCGAGAACGCATATCCCTCGGAGAGATGCATCGGCGGGATCAGATACTGATCCTCGGCAATCGCCGGCCAGAGGACACCCAAAAAGCGCGCAAACGCCACGGAGACAGCCGCGATCGTCCCCGTCTGGATGACTAGAAAGAGCGTCCATCCATATAGGAAGCCCCAAAGCGGAGAGAAGGCTTCGCGCAGGAAGACATATTGCCCACCTGCCCACGGCATCATGGCAGCCAACTCGCCATAGGAAAGGGCTCCGGCTAACGTCAAAAGCCCTGTGATTCCCCACGCCAGAAGCAATCCCCCGGGACTTCCGATCTGCCGCGCCATGTCCGCCGAGACGATGAAAATCCCTGATCCGATCATGATCCCGACGACGAGCATGGTCGCATCGAAGACGCCGAGTCCCTGGACGAAGTCCCGCACTCCCTCGCCCAAAGCAACGGATGCTGGTGCCACTGTCCCGCTGTTTGCCTTCCGGAACGGAAGCCTCATGCTGGGGATCCCACAGTGACATCGGGGGGGAGCGGACGATAAGGAGATTGGGCGATGTTGGAAGCCTCCATGGTCATGAGCGGCACGTCATCTCCCCCCCGACGCCGGTGCAATTCAGAAACTCAGCTTGAGCCGAATTTGGATCTCCCGCGGCCCGGTGGCCGTCGCTGTCGTTTGCCCAAAGGTCGTGGACAAAATGCTGACGGAACCGGCCACGCTCCCGACTTCGAAGCTCGGATGGTTGAAAGCATTGAGCGCTGTCACCCAGAGATCGAACTTCACCCGCTCGGTCAATGGGATCTCCTTCGAGAGGGAGAGGTCGGGCAAGAAGAGAGAAGGCCCGTACAGATAGATGAACTGGCCGAAGACACCTGGAGTCGTCGGAGGCGCCAAGATCTCTGGATTCGCTCGCCCATCCGGGCCGATGAGTTTTGGATCCACGAAGAACACCGTGGCGTTCGGACCCGGCTTCACTGTGAGCATCTTCTGCAACTCCTTCACCGTGAGCCCATTCAAGATGACGCCGGAGTCGCGCTGGTTCACCGTGAAACGATCGCTGGAGAGACGGAAAACGCGTCCAGACTGCCACCGGAGAATCCACGACAGCGTCCATCCGCCGATGATCTTATCGGCGACCGAATTCCCCGTCGCCCAACGCCGCCCTGTCCCGAAGGGCAACTCCCAGCTGCCATAAGCTTGAAAGACGTGGCGCAGGTCGAACGGCGAGGGTCCTTTATCAAGACCCCGATTCCGAAGCGTCGTATAATTCCGGAACATGGTCGGCGAGTCGGCGAAGAGGTCGCTCAGGGACTTGCTGAAAGTATAGTTGACGACGAAGCTCAAGCCCTGACTGTACGTACGGCGCACTTGTACTTGGAGCCCGTGATAGCTGGAGTAGGAGTAATCCGTCATGAGATTGATCGCTGCTCCTGCCGCAAAGGGATTCGCCTGGAAGAAGTTGATGGGGAATGGCCCCGGGCTGTCGAAGCCTAGGCGCGCGCATGCAGGGAGCAGATTCCCGACCATCCGACAGAGATAGATCGAAGACCCGGCCAACGCATTGGCGAAGGCCCCAACTTGTCCCTGACGGAGGTAATTCAAGAACGTGCCGTTGCTGAAACCTGAGGTCGGCGACAAAGCCGGCTGCGATCCCCGCGCGCCGAACGCGGCCTCGAAAATCGGCAGCGGCACCTGCCCCGGCAATCCCCGATTCGCGAAACTGTTCACCCCGGCCGCTTGATTGATCGCCAGATTCCGCTGGGCGTTCATGAATTCCTGCAAGAACCCATTCTCAAAGATATTGACCTCGTTCAGATCGAATCCGTGCCAAATGTGCGTGCCCTTATTGCCCACATATCGTGCTTCAATGACCGTATGACGAGCGATCTCCCGCTGTAGGCCAATGGTCCACGTCTGGATGTACGGCGTCCGAAGCTTCGGCAACATGCTGCTGAATCCACGCGCGAACGTGTAGTCCGCTTGTCGGAAGGGTGGCGAGAAG
>JANWYV010000036.1 GCA_025055075.1 Blastocatellia bacterium | reverse complement strand
GGATCGAAGCGAAGCTTCGCGTATAAGGCGTCGAACTCGTCATATCGTCGCTGGCTGAGCAATTCCCAGAACCGGAGGGAGAGGCGCGGAGCGACATTGGCGAAGAAATCAATGAACCCCCTCGCTCCGAGTCGAAACCCGAGCGAGAGAACGAGCATGTTGTCAATGAAAGAGAACGAATCACTGAACAGGCGCAGGATCGAAGTGTAATGCCAAACATCGTAAGAGGCCCACTTGATCCCGACCACGCGCTCCAGTTCCAGGAAACGCTCCAGCAGTCGCGCCGAGAACTCATAGCCGGGAGCCGGCATCGCCCAAGGGGTGTGATACGCCATGATGCCGATCGGAGCAGCCTCGTGAACGTATCGAAAGTGCGTGAAGATGTCCTCTTCCGACGGCAGCATGTAGTGTGGGGGAGCGAGTTGGATGAAGTCCACTCCCGCAGAAGCCGCATACTGCGCCTTTCGCGCGGCCTCACGTGAGCTGAGTTCGAAGATGCCAACCATCGTAGGGACTCGACCTGCCGCTTCCTCAACCAGAGCATCCGTCGTCGCGCGAAATTCCTCGTCGGTGAGGAAATATCCTTCGCCCAACCCTCCAGCGCCCAGCAGGACGCCTGTTCCCGTCCGAATTCCTCGTTCGATCAGCCACCGAACATGCCGACGGAATGGCGCGATCTGCACACGATGCTCCTGATCGCAAAAGGTAGGTAAAGAGACGACGACGCCAACTAGCTTCTCCTTCAATGCCTCTCGGTTCATCTTTGTTCCCCTCTTTCTTCCTCCTGATGGTGAGTAAGCAGGGCGCGCGTACGAGCGAGCGTTTGGTGCGCTCCTTGAAGAAGGAACCCCAGATCGCCGCCGATCGTCACCAACGTCGCTCCTTGAGCAGCCGCCCAAGCGGCCTCCTCCGGAGTCCGGGTCAGAATGCCGAAGGGGAAACGAACCGCACGGGCACGGGCCATGATCTCCTCGATCGCTCGCCGCACCTCTGGATGATCGCTTTCGCCAATGAATCCCATTGAGCTGGCCAAGTCCCCCGGACCAATGAAGATCGCGTCGACTCCAGGCACGGCCATAAGCGCCTCCAAATCCCGAACCGCGGCGACCGTCTCGATTTGGAGGATGAGCACCAGCTCCTCATTGGCCCGGCGGACATACTCCTCAAGTCGAGTGAAATACTGACTGGCTCGCACAGGACCGAATCCTCGTGATCCGAGAGGCGGATACCGACAGGCTTCGACGGCCCGACGCGCGTCTTGAACGGTCTCGACCAGTGGAACGAGAACCCCTTCTGCGCCCAGATCAAGCGCCATCTTGAAGAGGTCCGGGCGATTATCCCCCACACGGACGATCGGTGCCGCCGTCCCCCCTTTCAGGGCGATGAGGATGTCACGCAAGCTCTCAATGCCAATCGGACAATGCTCCATATCAATGACCAACCAATCGAACCCTGCCTCAGCCATGACCTCGACGGCGTAGGGATCAGTCAGCGCAATCCAACTGCCGAGGACCAGCTCCCCATTTCGGATGCGTTCTTTCAACCGATGTGCGAACATCTCTCCCCCTCAACATATTCGCGTGACCGACTTCGCCACACGAAATCCAATGCACTCATGTCGAAGCGTCGGATGATCCGGATGCCGATACGCGCAGCGCAAAGGCTCCGGTTTCGGCGTGAGAAAGGAACCCCCGCGAATGACCTTGTTCTCGCCCTCCCCCTTGCGCGGCCCGCGTGGATTCCTCCGAGGGGGATTTTGAAAGTATTGCGGATTGTACCAATCCGCGCACCACTCCCATACATTGCCAGCCATATCGTAGAGTCCGTACCCGTTTGGAGGAAAGGACCCAACGGGTTTGGGCTTCTCCTGGCCTCCCCACCAACAACGTTCTAGAGTTGGGGGCTCGTCCCCCCACGGATAGGCCTTTCCCTCCAATCCCCCTCGCGCCGCCTTCTCCCACTCAGCGTCAGTGGGAAGGCGATAGGGCTCTCCCGTCACGCGACGCAACCAGCGGCAATAGGCCATGGCGTCATACCAACTGACGCCGACGACAGGCTGTTGAAGATCATTGAAGCGCGGATCCTCCCAGAAGAGCGGTTTCTCATGTCCCGTCGCTTGGAGGAAGCAAGCATATTCGGCATTTGTGACCGGATAGAGGCCGATCTCGAATGCATCGAGATCTACGAGAGTCGGGGGACTCTCCCCAGGGAAATGCTCCCACTCAATGCTTCCCATGTGGAACGGGCCGGCCGGGATCAACTTCGTCCTCGGGATCAGGAGCGATTCGCTCCGCTCAAGCAAATCGGAACGCATAGAGGCGACCTCGCCGCATGTGGAAATGGATGCGCAGTAGCTTTCCCCGAAGTGCCGAACAATCGCTTTTGCCTTTCCATCGAACGGGCTCCCAAAGGACATCGCCTTCTAAACCATCGCACTCCTCAAGAGCATAGCCGGGAATCGGCGTGCCATCGGGCTCGACCAACCCCACGCGCAATCGTCCACCGCGCTGAGACCAGAAATTGACCCGCAGTTCGCCCCCCGTGAATGAGACGACCTGCGTCCAGCATTCGCCTTCGGTCTCCGCCTCAAGCGCCATCAACCCGTCCTCCCGCAGCGCGGCGATCCAGATTCCACCTGAAGGACGTGTGAGATATTCAGGCCGGTTCAGATTGTGCGTCATCCCCAATCGGGCCACGGGGAAGGCCCACTGTCCCCGTCCCCACGGAACAATGCCCACGCCTGCGTAGACCTGTCCTTCGAAACCCGATCCCGGAGGACCTACTGAAATGTAGGGCTCGCGCTTGGGGCGGAACCAACGACGCCCGTCGCGGCTGACGACCAAATGAACCTCAACCGTATCGGCCGCGCGATGGTAAAAAGCTGGGAGCATTAGGTGGGCACGAGCAGCTCCCGGCCACCGGTGATAGGCATTC
>JANWYV010000035.1 GCA_025055075.1 Blastocatellia bacterium | reverse complement strand
GAGGTGCCGATTGAGGAGGGGGCGGTGCGGGCGATGGAGTTTCGGCGGGTGAAGGTGGGGGAGGGGGATTTTGGGTTGATGGTGTACGATCCGGGGTTTCAGAACACGGCGGCGTGTCGCAGTGGGATCACGTTCATCGATGGGGAGCGTGGGGTATTGTTGTATCGGGGGTATCCGGTGGAGCAGTTGGCGGAGCGGGGGAGTTTTTTGGAGGTGGCGTATTTGTTGATCCATGGGGAGTTGCCGACGCGGGAGGAGTTGGGGGCGTGGGAGTGGGAGATTCGGCACCATACGATTTTGCATGAGAGCATCAAGAAGTTCATGGATGGGTTTCATCACGATGCGCATCCGATGGGGATTTTCATCAGCACGGTGGCGGCGTTATCGACGTTTTATCCGGAGGCGAAGCGGATTGAGGATGAGGGGGTGAGGCGGAAGCAGATTGTGCGGTTGTTGGCGAAGGTGCCGACGATTGCGGCGTTTGCGTATCGGCATTTGCGGGGGTTGCCCTATGCGTATCCGGACAATGAGCTGTCGTATGTGGGGAATTTTTTGAACATGATGTTTCGGGTGACGGAGTTGAAGTATCGGCCGGATCCGGTGTTGGAGCGGGCGTTGGAGGTGTTGTTCATTTTGCATGCGGATCATGAGCAGAACTGTTCGTCCAATGCGGTGCGGAGTGTGGGGAGTTCGCGGGTGGATCTGTATTCGGCGATTGCGGCTGGGGCGGCGGCGTTGTATGGGCCGTTGCATGGGGGGGCGAATGAGCAGGTGGTGCGGATGTTGGAGGAGATCGGGTCGGTGGCGCGGGTGGGGGAGTACATCAAGCGGGTGAAGGCGGGGGAGGTGCGGTTGATGGGGTTTGGGCATCGGGTGTACAAGAGCTACGATCCGCGGGCGCGGATCATCAAGGAGATGGCGGATCGGGTCTTTGAGGTGACGGGGCGCAATCCCCTGTTGGACATTGCGTTGGCGTTGGAGCGGATTGCGTTGGAGGACGAGTATTTTGTGAGTCGGCGGCTCTATCCGAATGTGGATTTCTATTCGGGGATCATCTATCAGGCGATGGGGTTTCCGGTGGAGATGTTCCCGGTGCTGTTTGCCATCCCGCGCACGGCCGGGTGGATTGCCCAGTGGTTGGAGATGCTGCAGGACCCCGAGCAGAAGATCGCCCGCCCCCGGCAGATCTACATCGGCCCACCCCGACGCGATTACGTCCCTATCGAGGAGCGGGGGAAGTAGGGTAAGGGATGAGCAATAGGCGTTCCGGACGTTTTCGGAGCGCAGGCGTTCTTTCAGGAGCGAGCTGTGTTCGCGCATACCATTCGGTTGGGGCACATCTTCGGCATTCCGGTGGGACTCCATTATTCGTGGTTCATCGTCTTCGTGCTCGTGACCTTATCACTCGTGGCGCAATTTGCGACTGAGCATCCGGAATGGACGCGCGGCATCTCGTACAGCTTGGGCGTTGTGACGAGCCTTCTGCTGTTTCTCTCGGTCCTACTCCATGAACTGGGACACAGCCTTGTCGCTCTGCGCAAAGGGATTCGGGTGCGTGCGATCACGCTCTTCGTCTTCGGTGGCGTGGCGCAAATTGAGCGCGAGCCGAGCCAGCCGCGCGACGAGTTTCAGATCGCCGTAGCCGGGCCCGTGGTGAGTTTCCTTCTGGCCAGTGCGTTCTATGGCTTCTCTCGTGGGGTCGAGGGACTCAGCGAGCCACTTCAGGTACTCGGCCAGTGGCTGGGACGGATCAATTTCCTGTTGGCGGCATTCAATCTGATCCCCGGATTTCCTCTGGATGGCGGGCGGATTCTTCGCGCCGCGTTGTGGCACGCGACGGGGAGCTATGATCGGGGGACGCGCTTGGCCTCGGGAGCCGGGCAGGGGATCGCTTATCTCTTCATCGTGGCGGGTGTCTGGATCGCGTTTTCGGGGAATTTCGTGAGCGGATTGTGGATGGGATTCATCGGCTGGTTCCTCCTGAGCGCCGCACAAGCGACCGTCGCGCAACTCGATGTACGGCGCTTGCTGCGGGGGATTCGGGCTGCGGAGGCGATGACGACGGATTGCCTCTTCTTGCCCCGGGGAATGAGCGTGGCCGAATTGGTGGAGGAACATTTGCTGCGCACGGGGCGGCGCTGTGCGCTCGTGGTCGAGGATGATCGCCTCGTGGGATTAATCACGTTGCATCAAGTGCGGCAAGTGCCGCGCTCGGCGTGGGCGGTGACGCCTCTGGAGGCCGTGGCTATTCCGGAGGCCGAACTGCATGCCGTCCCACCGGAGATGGAGCTTGTGGACGTGCTCGCTTTGATGGATGACCACAACATCAATCAAGTGCCCGTCGTGCAAAACGGGCGGGTCGTTGGCCTCTTGGGGCGGGAGCAACTGATGCGTGTCATTCGTACCCGCCTGGAGTTAGGCGTGTAGAGGAGGGCGTTATGGGATTTTTGGATGAACGCATGCGGATGGAGCTACAACGACGATTAGCCGACATGGTGAATCCCGTGCGGCTCGTCTTCTTCACTCAAGAGCTGGAGTGCGCGACATGTCGAGAGACGGGCCAGCTCTTGCGCGAGCTGGCCGAGGTATCCGACAAGATCCGCCTCGACGTCTATAACTTCCAACTCGATCGCGAGCAGGTTGCGACTTTCGGCGTGGATAAGATTCCAGCGACGGTCGTCCTGGGGGAGCGGGATTATGGGATTCGCTTCTACGGCATCCCCTCCGGCTACGAGTTCGCCGCGCTCATAGACACGATCGTGGCCGTTTCGCGCGCCGATTCCGGTCTCTCGCCGGAGACGCGGGAGAAGCTGCGTCGGGTGAGCGCACCGCTGCATATTCAGGTCTTGGTCACCCCCACCTGACCGTATTGTCCGGCCGCGGTGCGGCTGGCACATCGCATGGCGATCGAGTGCGAATGGATTCGCGCGGATATGGTCGAGGTCTCCGAGTTCCCGTACCTCATTACGAAGTATCAGGTCATGGGCGTCCCCCTCACGGTCGTCAACGAGACGAGGTTCATCGAGGGGGCGCTCCCCGAGCCGCTTTTTGTGGATGAGGTGTTATCAGCATTGCCGACCTCCTCAGACGGAGGAGGAACTGGAACGTAGACCGATTCTTGTGCGAGGAGGGAGCGATGGGCGTGAACAATGTCAATACTGAAGCCGTCATGGCCTTCGCGGCCGATGTGCAGCGCGATCCTCAAGCAGCGAAGAAGCGGAAGCGCGTCGAGGGGGAATGGGTGTTGGAAGAAGGACAACCTCAGTTTCGCGCGCGGTTGGAGTATCCGGCGGGCGCAGATGTCGTCGAAGCTGATGGGGCACCGTTCATGGGGGGAGGTGGGAGGAAACCCGATCCCATTCAGTACTGCCTCTACGGCTTAGCATCATGTTTCGCTGGGACGTTCGCCACGCTGGCGGCGATGGAAGGGATCACGCTCAAGAAGCTGATTGTGGCTGCCGAAAATCGTGTGGACTTGAGTCGGACGCTCGGCCTTTCCTCTAATCCGATCATCGAGGGAGTGGAGATCACGGTTACTGTCTCCGCCGATGCGCCGCGCGAGAAACTGGAGGAGATCGAGCGGCTCGCGCGCGAGCGCTGCCCGGGAGCTTATTGCATCACGAATCCCATTCCGCTCACGACGAGCTTGGTCGTCGAGTAAGGAACTGGTCCATGTGGCCAGCGAATGAGAAGCGACCGTGGGCGCGACCACTTCTCGAGCGCGCTCTTTACTGAAGCGGTCGCGCCTTTTCGTCATCTCGCTCGTCCGACACGAAAGATGGTATCCCTGTTGGTCGCTGGACATGAGGCCACTTGAGGAGTGGCGGAGGGTGTGGGATTCGAACCCACATGGGCCGTCAGGCCCGCCGGTTTTCAAGACCGGTGCCTTACCGAATTCGGCCAACCCTCCGCATCGCTCTTCCCTTCCAAAGGGGGCCAATCCCATCGAGGAGTATATCGGTCGCGGGAGCCTTTCTTCAAGTGAGGACAGATCAACGAGGGCAAGATCATTTCACTTCGCGGGCTCGAGCGATTGACGCTTCGAGGGGAGCGGTCTATATTTCGCCTTCCTTATCGAGTGAAGGGAGAAGGGAACATGGCTCCGCAGACGGAGCGGATGTCGGAATTCTACAATCCGGACCTTGAAGTCCTCATTGATGAGGCGACACTCAAGCGTCGGATTGCCGAGCTGGGGGCGGAGATCACCCGCGATTATGCGGGGACGACGCCGCATCTGGTGTGCGTGCTCAAGGGAGCCGTGGTGTTCCTGGCGGAACTCATTCGCCACATTGATCTGCCGATCACTGTGGATTTCATCGCCGTCTCCAGCTACGGCAATGCGACGAAGACATCGGGAGAGGTGCGCATCGTCAAAGACTTGGATGAGAGCTTGGCCGGGCGCGATGTGCTGTTGGTGGAGGACATCCTCGATACGGGGTTGACGCTCAACTACCTCATGAACAATTTCCTCTCCCGTGGAGTCAAATCGCTGCGCATCGTTACGCTGTTGAACAAGCCATCGCGACGCCTCGTGGATGTTCCCGTTGCGTACAAGGGATTCGACATCCCGGATGCCTTCGTCGTCGGATTCGGTTTGGACTACGCCCAACGGTATCGGAATTTGCCCTTCGTCGCCGTGTTGAAGAACGTCTCGGCTGTGGATCCGCCAGCTCGTTAACGGGGGCTCGCGCGCGAGGAGATTCCGGAAGTGACGCTCACAACGCGCGCGGGCGGACAGCGATCTCAGCGAGGAAGCTCTCGCCGGCCGAGAGCCGAAGACCGAAGTTCTCAGCAATCGTCTGACCGATATCGGCCAGGGAACGGCGAATTCCCAGATCCACTCCTCGGCGCACGCGGGCTCCGTAGGCGAGTATGGGAACGTACTCGCGCGAATGATCGGTCGAAGGGGTCGTCGGATCGCACCCATGATCGGCTGTGAGCAAAAGGAGATCGTCTTCGCGGAGATGGGCTTCGATCTCCGGCAGGCGAGCATCGAATGCCTCGAGCGCGCGCGCGTAGCCTTCGACGTCGTTGCGATGGCCGTAGAGCATGTCGAAGTCCACGAGGTTGGTGAAGATCAATCCCGCGTCGGTCTCGCGCATGGCCAGGAGGGTACTCTCGATCGAGGCCATGTTGTTGCCCGCGGGGATCTCGCGCGTGAACCCGCGGTGATTGAAGATGGAACCCGTCTTTCCGACGGCGACCGTCTCCCATCCGGACCCTTTGAGCAGGTCGAGCAACGTGGGCGAGGGGGGATCAACGGCATAATCCCGCCGCCCTTCCGTGCGTCGGAAATTCCCCGGCGTTCCAATGAACGGTCGAGCGATGACGCGCCCGACGCGATGGGGGCCGTCCAGTAGACGCCGCGCGATCTCACACATCCGGTACAGCTCCTCGCGCGGGATGATCTCCTCATGAGCGGCGATTTGAAAGACGCTGTCGGCCGACGTGTAGACGATCGGACGTCCCGTCCGCATGTGCTCTTCGCCGAGTTCCCGGATGATCTCCGTTCCGGAGGCGGGCTTGTTGCCGAGCACTTTTCGTCCGATCGCCCGTTCGAAGGCCTCGATGATCTCCGGGGGGAAGCCGTTCGGATATGTGGGGAAGGGGAGATCTGTGATAATCCCAGCGATCTCCCAATGTCCGGTCGTCGTGTCCTTGCCCGCTGAAGCGATAGCTGCGCGTCCGAAGGCACCTTGAGGAGTCTCGACCGGAGGCAGAGCGACGGGCTTGATATTGGCGATCCCATAACGGCGCAAGTTCGGAACCTGAAGCGGGCGATAGGCGAAAAGATGGCCGAGCGTGTCGCTTCCCTGGTCACCATACCGATCGGCATCGGGCATTTCCCCAATCCCGACGCTATCGAGGACGATGAGGATGACGCGGCGAAAGATGCTCTCGGACATGATCAATTGAACCTCCCCTAGAGTCCTACGCGAATCCTCGCGGTGCGATTTTTATCCCTCTCGAACAGTGCGCGCCTCGGAACCTCCTCTCCGGAGGAAGACATCCCTCGGCCGACCATGGCGCCGGGTTCATTCGGACGATCGCATACCTTCACGCCACCGATTCGGAGCTTTCGACGGCGGCCCCGCGGTAATAGAGGATCCGGCTGCAATGGTCGCAGGTGAGGATCTCCTCGCCTTTGCGCACGTCAGCGTAGACTTGCGGGCGGATGGTCATATAGCACGCTGTACAGGACCCATCGCGCACTTCCGCCAGCGCGAGTCCGTCGCGCAGCTCGACCAAGCGCATGTAGCGGTTGAGCAAGTCCGGGCGGATCGTCTGCATGAGGCGCTCGCGCTGTTGCCGCATGCGATTCAACTCTTCGGTCAATCGCTCGACGGCTGTCGCGTATTCAGCCAGCAGCGCATCCACGTGTTGTCGCTTGGCCTCGATCTCCGGCGTTCGCTCTTGAACCTCCCGTTCGAGCGTCTCGATCGTCTCCAGAAGCTCCAGGATTTGCGTCTCCAGTGCGCTGACGAGCTTCTTGGCCATATCAATCTCGCGCAGCGCCGCTGCATATTCCGTCTGATTTCGCACGCGCATGAGGTCGTTTTTATACTTCTCCAGCCGCAGTTGGGCGTCTTGCAGGTCCATCTCCAACTGCCGATGCTGACGCTTGGAGGTCTCCAGGCGAGACTTCTTCTCCAAATACTCGGCGGCGAAGGTCTCAAATTCCCGCTCCAACTCGGCCCGCTTCGTCGGCACGGTGGCGATCTCTTCTTCCAACGCTCGGATCTTCAGATCTAGTTCTTGCAAGGCGATCAGTTTTTCCAGCTCCGGGTTCACAATCGCCTCCTCCCATATCGGTCTCGTCCCGAGATAGGGAAAGGGGGAGAGTGAGGAGTGACGTCGGGCCTTTTTCTCAACTCGCCTTGATTAACTGTCTCCCCTTCCATAAAGGTCACCGGTCATTATAGCACAGGGGCATCTTGACACGGAATGGCCGCACCACTACCTTATGGCGCTATGCCGAGAGGGAAGAGCGAGAAAGTCGAAACGATGGCGCAGGCTGCTCGCGCACGGCGGAGGCGAGGAGCAGGACCTGCCGCGGTTGAACCGCGCTCGCCCTCGCCCGAGGAACAGGCGCGGGCTCGAGAGATTCTCGCGCGGTTGCAGGAGAAATATCCCGTCGCGCGCACGGCTTTACATTTTCGCACTCCATTGGAACTTTTGGTGGCAACGATCCTCTCGGCGCAGTGCACCGATGAGCGGGTGAATCGAGTCACGGCCGAGCTTTTCCAGAAGTATCGCACGGCCGCGGACTATGCGGCCGCTCCGCTGCGTGAGTTGGAGCATTTGATCCGGCCCACTGGCTACTATCGGAACAAAGCGCGGGCGATCAAGGCCGCGTGTCAGAAGATCGTCGCCGATTTCGGCGGAGAGGTGCCAGCGACAATGGAGGCATTGCTCACGCTCCCGGGCGTAGCGCGGAAGACGGCCAACGTCGTCCTGCAGAATGCCTTTGGCATTCCCTCGGGCATCGTCGTGGACACGCACGTTCTGCGAGTTGCGCAGCGTCTTGGATTAACGAGGCACACGGATCGAGACAAGGTCGAGCGGGACCTCATGGCGCTGATTCCCAAAGGGGAGTGGATCGCATTCAGCCACCGGCTCATCTTTCACGGGCGAGAGACATGTCGCGCGCGCCGACCCCTCTGTGGGCAATGCGTGCTGCAGACCCTTTGCCCCTATCCGCAGAAGACGAAGTGACCGTTGCTATCTCCGACGCTTTCGCCCCAACCAAAGGCCGATGAGCAGCAGTACGGCCCCTCCGCCTAAGCCACCCACGCTTCCAACGCGAGTCAGGTGATACATTCGCATCGCGTAGGCGAGCAATGTGCTCGAATCGGTCTGCATGGCCTTCGCCATCAACTCTTGGTAATGGTGGCTTGCAGCGAAGCCGACAAGCGCCAAGATCATGAGGGAGACACCGAGCCCAGCGATCTGCAGCGGGCGTCGGGGCGTTTGCTGGCGAATCCATCGGCTGTGCGTGACCCCGTAGAAGACGTAGATCAGCAATCCCACAGCCAGCCAGAAGCCAAATCGAATCCAGGTGATACGCGGCAAGCTGAGCATCAGGTAAAGACAACTGGCAATGCCCAGAAGAGGAATCCAAGGAACAAGCGGCGTGCGGAATGGACGCGGCCGGTCGGGATCCGTATAGCGCAAGACGATCACCCCGGCACACACGAGGACGAAGGCGAAGAGCGTGCCGATGTTGGTCAATTCCGCCGCTTCCCCAATGTCCACGAAGGCGGCCGGAATGGCGACGGCGACGCCCGTGAGGATCGTCGTCACATAGGGCGTCTTAAATCGCGGATGCACGCGCGCGAATCGCGCCGGAAGCAGTCCGTCACGCGACATGGAGAAAAAGATGCGCGGCTGTCCCATCTGAAAGACGAGTAAGACGGAGGTCGTGGCCACGACGGCGCCGAAGGCGACGATCCCTGCCGCCCAATTCAGGTCAAGGATACGCAACGCGAGTGCCAACGGCTCCGGCACGTTCAACTCCGAGTAATGTACGAGCCCTGTGAGCACGGCCGCTGTGATCACGTAGAGGATCGTGCAGATGGCGAGCGAACCGAGCATACCCAGGGGCAGATCGCGCTGCGGACGGCGCGTCTCCTCCGCCGTCGTGGAGATGGCGTCGAAGCCAATATAGGCGAAGAAGACGAGCGCCGCGCCCGTCATGATCCCTTTCCAGCCGTTGGGAGCAAAGGGTTGCCAGTTCTCCGGCTTCACGTAGAAGAACCCGATCACAATGAAGAAGAGCAGCACAAGCAGCTTCACGGCGACCATCACGGCATTGAAGCGCGCGCTCTCTTTGACGCCAATGACTAGAAGGACCGTGAGCATTGCAACGATGGCGAAGGCCGGGACGTTGACGATGATGGGAACGCCAAAAAGGCGTGGGGCGTGCGCGACGATCTCCGGAGCATGCACGCCGACATTGTAGCTCACCGTGAGCCATCGCCATTCCGGAGGGATTTCCAGGCCAAGTCCGCGAAGGAGTTCAATGAAATACCCCGACCAACTCACAGCTACGGCGATATTGCCGACGGCGTATTCGAGGATCAGATCCCAGCCGATGATCCAGGCGAGCAGTTCGCCCAGCGTCGCATACGCGTAAGTGTATGCGCTTCCGGAGATGGGGATCAAGGATGCGAATTCGGCATAGCAAAGTGCACAGAAAGCGCAGGCGATGGCTGTCAGCACAAAGGAGAGGATCAATCCGGGGCCAGCACCGGGACGAAGGACTTGTCCGGTGACCGGATCCACGGTTCCGGCTGCCGCCGTACCCGTCAGGGCGAAAATCCCCGCGCCGATGATGGCGCCGATGCCAAGCGCCGTCAGGTCCCAGGCCGTGAGCGTGCGCTTGAGCCGATATTCAGGTTTCTCACTCTCGATGAGGATGGCATCTACGCTCTTGCGTCGAAAGAGTTCTCCGAGCATCATCCCTCCTGCCCACGCGCTCCGTCGGGCTCGCTGAGCCTGTGGCGAAAGGCGCCCGGCCCTGCAAGATCTCTCCGCCGTGAGCCGCGCACATGCACCTCGCGATGAAGCACAAAACCATATCCGAAACGAGGGAGAGAAGTCAAAAAGAGCCTTCGCCGGTCATGTGGCGGTAGCACCTTGACAAAAGCGCCGCCGTCGGAATAGGGTTATTGGCCCTGAATGAGAGCAGGTTTCGGAAGGTGAAAGGGATTCGATGAGCGAAATTTCGGAACCCTTAGAACGAGCAGAGCGCGTGGATACCCCTTTCCCCAAAAACATCCCTGCGGAAATGCCGCAGGCAACTGCGCGGGAGGTGCTTGTATGGCGCATTATCGAGCGGATGTATGAATGGCTCGATGCGCGAGAGATCGCGCGGCGCTCTCTGGAAGAGCTAGCCCGATTCCTCGACGTAGATCGCGCCGTTTTCGCCCGCATCGTCGAGGAGGAGGATTTGGTCGAGGTCGTTCATCAGTATCACAAGCCGGACGTTCCTCCTGTTCAACCGCGGTATCGGCTTTCGGACTACGCGCCGATTGTTGAAGCCGTACGTCGCGTGGGCGTGCTGGCGTTCCACGATGTGGAGGCGCATCCTTTAGCGCAGCCCGTGCTCTCGCTCTATCGCGCTGCGAATGCGCGGGCGATCCTGTACGCAACGATCCTTCGTGAGGACCAACTCCAAGCCGTTCTCTGGTTCACGATGACGGGGCGACCGCGGACCTGGAGCGCGGAGGAGATCGAGCTCGTTCGCGTCGTCAGCTATCAAGTGGGGCTCGCACTCCGACATGCGGAGCTGTATCAACAAGCTCGGCGCTTAGAGGCACAATATCGCAGCATCTTCGAGAATGCCGTCGTGGGGATTTATCAGAGCACTCCTCAGGGGCGAATCCTCGTGGCGAATCCGGCACTGGCGCGCATGCTCGGATATGACTCGGTGGAGGAGCTGCTGCAGGTGGACATCGAGCGGGATCTGTATGTGGACGCCTCCGAACGCCGGAGGAACATGGAGGTCTTACATCGCACGGGGCGACTCAACGGTGTGGAGTTTGCGTTGCGTCGTCGGGACGGTGGGCACATCTTCGTGCAGGAGTATGCGCGCGCGGTGACCGATGAGGAAGGGAAGGTACTCTATTACGAGGGCATGCTCGTTGATGTGACGGAGCGGCATCGGCTGCAGCAGCAGCTCTTGTATGCGCAGCGATTGGAGAGCGTCGGCACGTTGGCCGCCGGGATCGCGCACAATTTCAACAATTTGCTCACGGTGATCCTCGGCTATGCATCGCTTCTCCTGGCCCGAATCCAGCCAGACGATCCGGCGCGTCAGCCTCTTCAGGCAATCGAAGAAGCGGCGCAGCGAGCGGCCGAGCTAACGTCGCAACTGTTGCTCTTCAGTCGTCCTTCGACTGCTCCGCCTACCTTGGTGAAGGTGAACGACGTGGTGGAGAATCTCATGCGCTTGCTGCGCGGCTCTTTCGACGCCAGCATTTCCATCCGGACGGAGCTAGCGCCGAACCTGCGCCCCGTTCGCATCAACCCCGCGCATCTGGAGCAGGCGCTCATGAATCTCTGCGTGAACGCGCGCGATGCGATGCCGCAAGGGGGACTGTTGACGCTTCGAACGGGGAACGTCATTCTCTCGCCGGATCATCCGCGCGTGCGGGCGGGCGAGGCCTTCGCTGGCGAGTACGTGGTAATCTGGGTCTCCGACACCGGCGTGGGGATCGCGCCGGAGCAGATCCCGCGCATCTTCGATCCGTTTTACACGACGAAAGAGGTGGGGAAGGGAACGGGCTTGGGGCTCTCGCTCGTCTATGGCATCGTGAAGAACGCCGGAGGATTCATTGACGTCGAGAGTCAACTGGGGCGGGGGACGACGTTCGCGCTCTACCTGCCGGTGGCTTCGGAAGTGCTCGCGTCTGAGGTCTCCGAGGAGCCTTCGTGCGCACGTCCGCTCATTCTTCTCGTGGATGATGAGCCGGCAGTGCGGCGCGTCGCCACGCTCATCCTCACGCGCCATGGTTACGATGTGATCATGGCGTCGGATGGTGCTGAAGCACTTGAGATCTATCGGGAGCGGCAGAGGGAGATCGCGCTCGTGATTCTCGACGTGACGATGCCCCGAATGGGAGGATTCATGTGCTACGAGCGGTTGGTGCAGATGAATCCCCAGATGAAGGTCGTCCTTTGCAGCGGTTACGACGTGGATAATTTGGGAACGCGTCTCCCAGAGCATCCCCATGTGCGGTTCCTGCAAAAGCCTTATCGGATCGAGGAGCTGTTGCAAGCGGTCAGTTCACTCTTGGGCGAACTGTCTCGGCCTGTGGCGTAGCGCATCCGCATTCATCGGTATTCATCGGTCGGGGTGTGCACCCCGCTCAAATCCCAGTGGGATTAATCGGAGAGTTCCCACGCCGTAGGATCGCGCAAGAGGGCAGCCACGGCCATCGCGTTCATGGCGTGGCCGGGACGCCACGCTTCCACGCGCGCGAGCAGAGGGCGTCCGAGCAATGCGAGATCCCCGAGCAAGTCCACCATCTTGTGGCGCACGAACTCATCCGGGAATCGCAGGCCTTCCGAGTTGAGGAGGCCGTCGCGCGTGAGGACGATGGCGTTTTGCAGAGAACCGCCGCGAATGAGTCCCATCTGGCGGAGCTTCTCGACGTCTTCGAGGAACCCGAACGTGCGCGCGGGGGCCAACTCCTCGACGAACGTCTCTTCCGTGACGATCAACTCGCGGTGCTGTCGTCCGATCATCGGATGCGCGAACTCAATCGTGCAGCTCAAGCGAAGGCACGCATCCGGGGAGAAGGCGATGTATTTTTGGCCATCGCCCACGCGAATCGGCTGGCGAACGCGCAGATATTGTCGCGGTGCGTCGAGCGTCCGACGTCCGGCGCGCATGAGCAGTTCGACGAAGGGCGCAGCGCTGCCATCGAGGATGGGCACTTCCAAGGCATCCAGTTCGATGAAGGCGTTGTCCACGCCGCAGGCATAGAGCGCCGCCAGCAAATGTTCGACCGTCGCGACCATGACGCCTGCGCGTACGAGCGCCGTCGCATAGCTGACGTGCGCCACATATTGCGGCGAAGCCGGAACCTCAAATCCATCCAAGTCCACGCGGCGAAACAGCAGTCCCGTATACGCCGGAGCTGGACATAGCCTCAGCCGCGCGCGTACTCCCGTGTGCAGTCCGATCCCTTCGATTTCCACCGGACGCGCGAGGGTCTGTTGACGCGAGCGCATACGCGAAATCGGTAGCAAGCCTTGTGCCGAAGCTCTTGGGGCGGTCGTATCCCTATCCAAGTTTCGCATTCAGGAGAGATCAGCGCTTTGGAGAAAGCACGCTCTTCCTCCGCGTGTGGCGGATTCGCCACGGCGAGTGTGGTCAAACGGCGACACTTCTCGCAGGCGCGGCGTTCGGTCGAACTCTTCGAGGAGAGGAGAACTCGATTGCGCCCGCAATGCCCGGGATATTGATGACCGCGCTCAGCTTCCCTGTCGCGGCCGTCGGAGCGATCAATCCTTACTTGACTCGAGCGACGAGCACCGAGGAGGTTTTCCAGCCCCGGCTCGTTTGGAGGTGCGCTGTGGGATGAGTCACCGACGTCGGTCGTATCGCTCTCGGAATTCCTGCATGAAGTCGCAGAGGGCGCGAACCCCCTCAAGGGGCATCGCGTTGTAAAGCGAGGCGCGCAAGCCGCCGACCGAGCGATGCCCTTTCAATTCGTAAAGTCCGCGCGCTTCAGCCTCTCGCAGGAACGTTCGCTCCAATTCTTCGTTCGGCAACCGCCAGGTCACATTCATGATGGATCGACTCTCTGGATGGGCATGGCCGCGATAGAAGCCTTCGCTGTGATCAATGACGTCGTAGAGGAGTTGCGCCTTCTGACGATTCAAAGCGGCCATGCGCTCCAAGCCGCCGATCTCCCGCAAGAGCCAGCGCGTGACGAGCACGAGGATATAGATCGCGAACACGGGTGGGGTGTTGTAGACCGAGCGATGCCGCACGTGCACGCGATAATCGAGCATCGAGGGGAGGCCGTCCGGGATGCGGTCAAGCAGATCCTCGCGCAGCAAGACGATGGTCAGGCCGGCCGTTCCGGCATTCTTTTGCGCGCCCGCGTAAAGCAAGGCATATCGCTCGATGGGGATGGGACGTGAGAGGAAATCCGAAGAAGCATCGCAAATGAGTGGCACATCGCCCGTCTCCGGCTCCGTGGCGAACTGCACGCCCTGGATCGTCTCGTTCGAAGTGAAGTGGACGTAGGCGGCTTGCGGGTCGACGCGGATCTCATCTGCGCGCGGCGCGCGCCGGTATTGCTCCGACTCTCCACTCCAGAGGACGCGCACATTGCCCTCACGCCGCGCTTCCGCGGCAGCCCGTTCGCTCCAAAAGCCCGTGAGGATATACTCGGCGACCGCACGGCGACCGCGCAGCATGTTCATCGGGACCATCGAGAACTGCAGGCTCGCGCCGCCTTGCAGGAAGAGCACATGATAGTCATTGGGCAATTGAAGCAATGCTCGAAGGTTGGCTTCGGCTTCATCTCGAAGCTCTTCGAACCATCGGGAGCGGTGGCTGATCTCCAACACGGACATGCCGATACCCGGCAACGCCCGCAGGTGGCGCTGCGCTTCTTCCAAGACCGGCGCGGGAAGCATCGCCGGTCCGGCCGAGAAATTGTAGATGCGGTTCATGACGCAAGGGCGTTCATTATACGGGATGGTCCCTGCGGGGGCCAGTGCGTGAGAGCGAGGCTACTCGCGCGCTGTTGAAAAGCCTCCGCGACTTCGCTAAGATTTCCCTTTCGCTATGGCGGTTGAGACGAAGCAGGTGACGCTCCCGACGCAGGGGCGAGACGAGATTCGGGACATCACCCCAGAGGTCGCGCGGGCCGTTCGCTCGAGCGCGATCTCTTCGGGGACGGTGACGATTTTCGTGCCCGGTTCGACGGCCGGAGTGACGACGATCGAATACGAGCCGAACGTGGTCGCTGATTTGGCCGACGCCATTCGCCGACTCGTTCCGGAGAACATGCCGTATCGGCACAATGCCATTGACGACAACGGGCACAGCCATGTGCGCGCGGCCTTGGTGGGGCCATCACTTACGGTGCCGTTTGTGAACAAGGAGCTGCTGCTCGGTACCTGGCAGCAGATCGTCCTCATTGATTTCGACACGCATCCGCGTCAACGCCGCCTCATCTTTCAAATCGTGGGGGAATGAGTTGACTTTTCGGCCTCACATCGTACATCTTTGGGGCGAAACATGGCCAAGCCGGGAGAGTGAACCGTGGTGAGTCATCTCATCGTGAGCATACCGCTTCTTTTGATCGGATGGGGGACGCTCGTGGATTACTTCCAGCGAGGCGGTCCCGTCATGTATCCGTTGTTGATTTGTTCGCTGGCCGGGCTGGTGGTGATCATCGAGCGTGGCTGGGTGCTGCATCGGATCAAGGACGATGCGGCGGAGATCGTCAGCCGCGTCCGTCGCGCGCTGCATGCCCGCGATCTGGAAGGAGCCGTGCGGGTCTGCGACACCATCCAGGGACCGATTGCGAACACATTGAAGGCGGGGCTGCTGCAGGTCGGCAAGCCGGCCGAGGAGATCGAGCGCATCATGGGGATCGTGGCGACGCAAGAGGTGGCGCGATTGGAGCGATTCCTCTGGGTCTTGGCAACGGTCGCCAACATCGCGCCGCTGTTCGGTTTCTTGGGGACGGTGACAGGGATGATCAACGCCTTCGATCGCGTGGCGGAAGTGGGTCTGGGGAATCCGCGCGCCGTCGCTGGTGGCATCTCAGAAGCCTTGATCACGACGGCCACGGGATTGATCATTGCATTGCCGACGCAAGCGGCGTATAACTATCTGACCACGCGGGTGAACAAAATCTCCCTCAGCATGGAGACAGCCGGCGCCATGCTCCTGGAGACGCTCAAGGAGATGGAGCCCTATTTGCCACGGCCGGAGATTGAGACGCCGATGGCCGGACGCTGAGGACAACATATGCTGCAGTTGAGGAAGCGCATTCATCGGATCGCGCCGACGGTCCCGACGGCCTCGATGGCCGACATCGCCTTCCTGCTCATCATCTTCTTCTTGGTCACGACGGTGTTCACTACGGATCAGACGGTCGTGGATTTGCCGACTTCGGTCAATCGGGAAGACGTCTATCGCAACAGCGCGCTCATCACAATCACGGTGGATCGCGTGATTAAGGTCACCGATGGGGAGCATTCTGAGACGGTGCAGAGCATCGAGCAGCTCGATCGTTTCATCGCCGATGTGCTCCGGCGCACGCCCGATCGCCCCTTCGTCGTGAAGGCCGATCGCGCCGTGCCGTATCAACTGGTGGAGTTCGCCTTGGAACGATTGCGCTTGAGCCGGGCGCGAACGGTGTATTTCCTGACCGAGGGGCGTCCGCCGCGACGACCAAGTTGAGGAGGGTATCATGCGCGTCCCGCGTCGGAAGATCACCTCGGAGATTCCCACAGCCTCGATGGCCGACATCGCCTTCCTGCTCATCATCTTCTTCATGCTGACGGCGGCGTTTGCGGCCATCAAGGGGTTAAGCTTCGGCTTGCCGCCAGAGGATCCGAGCCTCATGGTGCATGTGCGGCCGGAGCAGGCGCTCTACGTCAAGGTCCTCGCCAATGGGCAGTATTTGCTCAATGAGCAGCCGATTCGCATCGAAGATCTTGGTCCGGCCATCAAGGGGAAGATCGAGCAGAACCCGAATACGCCGGTGATCATTGATACGGATCCGGAGGCTCCCTTCGAGGCGATGATCGCGGCCTTCGACGAAGCGAAATTAGCGGGGGCGAAGCGCATCTCGTTACCAACGCCGGCGGATCGCCTGCGCTGGCGCATGCTCTCCGGACGCGGGCGATGAGCGCCGTCGCAGCTCAGTGCGCGAAGCTCTTGAGAGCTGCTTCCTCGGAGTCGAAGGATTCGAAGACGGAGATCAGCTTAGTGATGGTCAGTAGGTCCTGAATGCGCGCCGTCAGATTCAACAACTTCAGCTCACCTCCCTCCCGGCGTACCGTCGTGTAGGCGCGCACCAACTCGCCCAATCCGGCGCTGTCCATATACGGGACGTTCGCCAAGTTGAGGAGGATCTTTCGAACGCCCGATTGTAAGAGTCGGCGAATGGCCTCTCGCAGTTGTACGTCGCCCTCCCCAAGGAGGATCTTCCCATCAATGTCAAGGATCACTACGTCATCGTGCCGTCGTTCCGTGATCGTCATCGTCCCTGCCATCCTCCTTTTCTCGGATCGGTCGCAGGCATTATAGGTGACGGCCGCGCGGCACGTCAACGAGAAACCCGCGATGGCCTCTTGAAGGCGGAGGGGGAATCCCGTACACTACGTCGGGCGCGCGGTGGCGTTGCCCGAAAATTTCAGCGGGGAGGGAAGGAGACGATGAATCGCAAGGACACGCCCTACATTCCACCAGAGCAAACGATGCCCGAGTTGACGTTTCGTTCGCTCTTCATTGGCGTCGTGCTGGCGATCATCTTGGGAGCCGCCAATGCTTACGTGGGGATGAAAGCGGGGTTGACCGTGGCGGCCACGTTCCCAGCGACGGTGATGGCTCTGGCCCTTTTGCGGCCGCTTGGCGGTGGCGTCCTCGAACAGAACGTCGCGCGCACGACGGCCTCCGTGGGAGAAGCGTTAGTGGCTGGCGCGATCTTCACGATCCCCGCCTTCCTGCTGACGGGCGTATGGGCGGAGTTCAACTACTGGGAGAGCACGCTCATCATGCTCGTGGGCGGGACGCTCGGCGTCTTGTTCATTACGTTTCTGCGCCGCGTGCTCGTTCACGACCCGGAGCTGCCGTTTCCCGAGAGCGTCGCTTGCGCGGAGCTGACCAAGGCTGGTCAGGCGGGACAAACCGGCGCCAGCTATGTCTTCGGCGCAATGGGGCTGAGCGCTGTCATCGAGATCTTCAAAAACGAAATCGGGATCAAGGTCATTCAAGAGTACGCGCGAGGATTCCTGCCTTTTCGCAAGTTCGCCTCTCCAATCCTCCCTGACGTGCAGCATGGGGGAGGGATCGTTTGGGTGACGCCCTCAGCGTCGCCGATGCTGATGGGCGTGGGCTTCATCATCGGATGGCGATTGGCCGCATTGGTCTTCACCGGAGGGGTGATCGCGTGGGGATTGCTTGTTCCGCTGCTGTTGTTCGCGGGACCGCATTTGGAATCGGCCGTCGGAAGTCGAAGCTGGATGGATCTGGCGATGACGGTGTGGCGGCAGCAAGTGCGCCCGCTCGCCGTTGGAGCGATGATCGTCGCCGCTTTCTACACGCTCTCTCGATTGCGGCAAGCTTTGCGCTCGGCGTTCGCGCACGCTGTGCACGATCTGCTCCGCCTCCTTCGAGGAGGGAGCGCATCTTCGAGCGAAGTGCTGCGCACGGAGCGAGACTTGCCTATGGGCGCGGTCCTGCTGGGCATTCTTGGCTTGACCATTCCGATCAGCATCCTCTACGGGTATTTCACCGAGCGCGTGGGGGCAGCCATCATCACGACGCTTGTGATGCTCGTGGCTGGGCTTCTGTTCGCGGCTGTGGCCGGATACTTGGTCGGGTTGATCGGCAGCTCGAACAATCCGATTTCGGGGCTGACGCTTTCGACCCTGATCATCGCCGGATTGATCCTGTTGAGCATCGGCGTCAGTGGCGAACGCGGTGTGCTCGCCGTGCTCGGTGTCGCCGCGGTGATCTGCTGCGCGATGGGCATCGCTGGTGACATGATGCAGGATTTGAAAGTGGGCCAGTTGCTCGGCGGCACGCCTTGGCGGATGCAACTTGGGGAGATGGTCGGCGTATGGATTTCGGCGTTAGTGCTGACGGTCCCGTTGATTGTCCTGCACCGGACCTATGTCATTGGCTCGGATCAACTGCCTGCGCCGCAAGCTGGATTAATGGCGATGATGTCACAAGGTATCATGGCGGGACAGATGGCATGGCCGCTCGTGCTCATGGGAGCATTCCTGGCGGTAGCGCTCATCTTGCTCCGCGTGCCGTCGGTGATGCTCATTGCTGTCGGCATGTATTTGCCCTTCTATTCGACGGCGGCCATCTTCGTCGGGGGCCTCTTCCGTGCGCTCTTGGAGAGCGTGCTCCGACGACACTCCCTCTCCGAAGGGGAACGCGAGCGGATCGAAAACGTGGGGACGCTCGTGGCCTCGGGGTTGATCGCTGGAGAATCCATCACCTCGATTGTGCTGGCCTTTCTCCTCATTGGAGGAATCACGCTCCCCAAACCCGTCGTCGGGGCAACGCTCATGAGCGGACTCGCCTTGCTTGTCTTCGTGATCACAGCTGTGGCGTTAATCGTCCCTCCGCTTCGAGCCGCGCGTGCGAATCGGAGCGCTTGACGACGGCAGGGGTTTTCTCTACATTGCAACCTTCGAGGTCATGAGGTTATGGCCAGGCGCGTGCAGTATTGCTTCTTGTGTGGGCGCGCGGAGACGACGTTCGTGAGCATCGGCCCGGATGCGGCCATCTGCGTGCGCTGCATTCGCGCGTTGAATGCGGCAGCCGATTCGGTCGTCGCGCGGCAGCGGTCGCGCACGGAACCGGAGCCGTGGGTTCTTCCCCGTCCGGCGGAGATCAAGGCGTTCCTCGATCAATACGTCATCGGGCAAGAACACGCCAAGCGTCGCGTCGCGCTCTCGGTCTATCAACACTATCGTCGGTTGCAATTGCTCGATCAGGGACAAACTGATGTCGAATTGGAGAAGAGCAACATCCTCATGATCGGCCCGACAGGGACCGGCAAGACGCTCATCGCGCGGACGCTGGCGAAGTTCCTCAAGGTGCCGTTCGCCATCGCCGATGCCACGACGCTGACCGAAGCCGGCTATGTGGGCGAGGATGTCGAGAACGTCCTCACGCGATTGGTCGTCGCTGCGGATGGGGACATCAAAGCCGCCGAACGCGGCATCGTTTACATTGACGAGATCGATAAGATCGCGCGCAAGAGCGAGAGCCCTTCGATCACGCGCGATGTCTCTGGCGAGGGCGTGCAGCAAGCTCTCCTGAAGATCATCGAGGGGACGATGGCGACGCTGCCGCCATTGGGCGGGCGCAAGCATCCGCAGGCGAATCAGGAGCAGATTGATACGACGCACATCCTCTTCATCTGCGGTGGGGCGTTCGAAGGGCTAGACAAGATCATCCAGGATCGGATTTCGAAGAAAGGAGGAATCGGCTTCACCGGCCGTCCGCCTGGACAGGATCAACGCCTGGAGGTCCTCACGGAAGACCTGCTGAAGTACGGGCTCATTCCAGAACTGATCGGACGGTTGCCGATCATCGTGACCTTGGATCCGCTCGACGAGGAAGCGCTCGTGGACATTCTGGTGAAACCGCGCAATTCCCTCATCAAGCAGTTCAGTCGGTATTTCGAAATGGAGGGAGCGCGCCTGACGGTCTCCGAAGAAGCGCTGCGCCGCATCGCCCGCGAGGCCTTGGCGAAGAAGATCGGCGCGCGCGGATTGCGGGCGATCTTAGAGCGTCTGTTCGAAGACGTCCTCTTCGAGCTGCCTGGACAAGGAGCCGGATGTGTGTATCATCTCGGTGAAGACCTGGTCGTGCGGCGCATCGAGCGCGCGGCCTGAGGCGCCCATCTTGACATCGAGGCCGTCTCCGGGCTACATTTTTGACGCTCGGATCTTTGAAAGCGGTGGGCCGTTAGCTCAATTTGGTAGAGCAGCGGACTCTTAATCCGCGGGTTGGAGGTTCAAGTCCTCCACGGCTCACCAGTGTCCCACCTTTGCGAAAGTGGCGGAACTGGGAGACGCGCCAGACTTAGGATCTGGTGGCCTCGTGCCGTGGGGGTTCGAATCCCCCCTTTCGCACCACGATGCAGGTCCTTCCCGGTCTCCATTCGACGCGATCCAAAAGAAGAGCGGCGTTTGGTTCCTTTGAGAAGGTGAACGGGTTTTTGCTGGTCGAGAAAGAACGGGAGTTGAAGGTTCACGATGGCGCCGAAGGTTGAGGTCCGGGACATCTCCGAATGCCGGAAAGAGCTGTTCATCGAGTTGCCGGCCGAGGAAGTTCGCGCGGAGCTGGAGAGCGTCTATAACGAGTTCGCACGGCGTTTGACCATTCCCGGATTTCGACCGGGGCGCGTGCCCCTCTCGGTGGCTCGGCAGCGATTCAAGCGGGAAGCCCAGGAAGAGCTGCAACGCCGATTGATCCCCCAATTGATCGAGCATGCCCTCTCCCTCCATCAATGGCGATTGGCTGCCAGGCCGGAGATCGCCGATTTCGCCATCTCGGACACAGAACCGCTCCGCATGCGGGCGATCGTCGAGATCTTCCCTCACATCGAAGTGCGCGCCTATCGAGGGTTGCGAGCTGTCAAACGCGTGCGTCCGGTAACCGATCAGGAGATCGAAGAAGCCCTCGAGCGACTACGCCAAGCCCATGCCGTTTTGGTCCCTGTCGAAGGTCGACCGGTGGAGATTGGGGATCAAGTCACGCTGCTCGTCACAGCCGAAGAGAGAGATGCGGAGGGGAAGTTCATTCGTCGTCTTCTCGATCGAGAGGAGTTGACATTGGAGCTGACACCAGAACAAGTGAGTGAGGATCCGTTCGCGCGAGAGGTGGTAGGTTTGATGGTCGGACAAGAGAAGACTTTCTCGCTGCCGGCCGATTCGGGGAAGACGATTCGGTATACGGTCAGCGTGACGGAGGCGCGGCATAAGGAGGTCCCAGAGCTGGATGATGAATTCGCGCAAATGGTGAGTCAGCGGGCGGAGACATTGGACGAGCTGCGCGAGCTGATCCGACAGGAATTGGAGCGACGACATGCGGCGGAAGCAGAGGCCGCCTTGCGCGAGCAGCTTCTAGATCGGCTCCTCCAGGAACATCCCTTCGAGGTCCCGCCGACGGTGGTGGAACGCCTGGCCCGTGAGCGCTTGCAGCGCTTGGCGCGGGCGCTGGCGGCGTCCGGGGAAGCGCCAGCCGCGGCGTCCCTCGATTGGGAGCAGATCGCGCGTCGTCGGGTCGAAGAAGCGGCGCGTGATGTGCGCGCGATGCTGATCTTGGATCGGATCGCCGAACAAGAGGGGATCGAAGCGAGCGATGCTGAGGTCGAAGCGGAGATCGCACGTTGGGCTGCTGAGCGGCAGATGCCGGCATCGGAATTGAGGAGCCGCTTGACAAAGGAGGGGGGGCTCGATACCATCAGAAACGAGATTCGGAGACGAAAGGCGTTGGAGGTCGTCGTGGCGGCTGCCGAGGTGGAGACCGAAGTGGCTCCCCCGGCCGAGGAAGAGCAGGAATGAGGGGTATGCGATACACGGATTACGATGCGTTGATTCCCATGGTCGTCGAGCAAACGAGTCGAGGGGAACGCGCCTATGACATCTTCTCTCGTTTGCTCAAGGACAACATCATCTTCATCGGCACGCCCATTGATGATACGGTCGCGAACCTAGTGATCGCTCAGTTGCTCTTTCTGGAGGCTGAGGACCCGGATCGCGACATTTCCCTCTACATCAATAGTCCCGGAGGCTCGATCACGGCCGGACTGGCCATCTACGATACGATGCAGTTCATCCGCCCCGATGTGCAGACGATCTGCGTCGGACAGGCGGCCTCGATGGCGGCCGTGCTCTTAGCCGGAGGAGCGAAAGGGAAGCGATTCGCTCTGCCGAACTCACGCATTCTCATTCATCAGCCTCATGCGGGAGGGATTTCCGGACAGGCGACCGATATTAAGATCGCCGCTGAGGAGATCTTGCGCATGCGACGGTTGATCTCCTCGATCCTGGCTCGACATACGGGCCAGCCTTTGGAGGTCATCGAGCGGGATGTGGAGCGCGATCTGATCATGACGGCGGAGCAGGCCGTCAGCTACGGCATCATTGACCACGTCATCACCCATCGCGGAGAGACCTGAGGTGAGGCCTCGCCGATAGCCAGGAGGGGATGGTGGCGCGAGCGCAGGCCTAGGGAAATTCATGAGCAAGGAGAGGAACCCATGGTGCGAAAAACTGGGGAGGTGGCGCGATGCTCTTTCTGCGGACGATTCCAGAACGAGGTGAAGAAACTGATCGCGGGACCGAACGTCTACATCTGCAACGAGTGCGTCGAGATTTGCAACGCGCTCATGTGCGAGAACACCGTCCTCTCCGACGTTATCGAGCCCCCTCCGCAGCCTAAGCTTCCCAAGCCGACGGAGATCAAAGAATTCCTCGACCAATACGTCATCGGGCAAGAGGAGGCGAAGAAGAAGCTCGCCGTCGCGGTCTATCAGCATTATAAACGCGTCCTCATGAATCGGACCACGAGCGATGTGGAGATCCAAAAGAGCAATATCCTGCTCATCGGGCCCACGGGCACGGGCAAGACCCTGCTCGCGCAGACGCTCGCGAAGATGCTCGACGTCCCCTTCGCCATCGCGGATGCGACGACGCTGACCGAGGCCGGCTATGTGGGCGAGGATGTAGAGAACATCATCTTGCGATTGGTTCAGGCGGCCAATGGTGACGTCGAGCGGGCGCAATGCGGCATCATCTACATTGACGAGGTGGATAAGATCGCTAAAAAAGATGATAGCCCTTCGATCACGCGCGACGTCTCTGGCGAGGGCGTGCAACAGGCTCTTCTGAAAATTCTCGAAGGTACCATTGCGAACGTTCCTCCCTATGGAGGGCGCAAGCACCCTCATCAGGAGTTCATTCCCGTAGATACGACGAACATCCTCTTCATCTGCGGGGGGACCTTCGTCGGGTTGGAGAAGATCATCGAGCGGCGTTTGGGCGGACGTTCGGTGGGCTTTCGCGCGGAGATTCGTACGGCCGCCGAACGACAGCGGGAGAACATCCTCGCGCATGTGCAGCCGGAGGATTTGATCAAGTTCGGCCTCATCCCGGAATTCGTCGGGCGGCTTCCGGTGATCGCCACCTTGCATGAGCTGGACGAGGCCGCTCTGGTGGAGATCCTCACCAAGCCCAAGAATGCCATCATCAAGCAGTATCAGAAGCAGTTCGAGTTCGACAACGTGAAGCTGCGCTTCACCGAAGATGCCTTGCAGGCCATCGCGCGCGAGGCCTTCCGGCGCAAAGTCGGCGCTCGCGGCCTCCGCATGATCTTGGAAGAGCTGATGCTGGATGCCATGTATCTGCTGCCGGCGCAGAAGAAGATCCGGGAGTTCGTCGTCACGCGCGAGATGGTCGAGAAACGATGCGTCATGTTTCCGCTTCTGGAGAAGAAGGCGGGGTGATCGGTCGGGCGCGATCCGTTCCCCTATGCGCGCGCTCAACAGTTGGGTGTCCAAGGCGGTGATCCATCGCCTGCGCGTTCCCATCAGCGAAGCGGGATCGTTCCTGGGCATGGTGGTCGCGTCGGGACGAAGGAGACCGTTGAGCGGTCGGTCTCGATCCCGATGTCTTCGACGCTTGCAAAAGCCGATCTCAATCTGGTGAGAAGACGAGGGCGCCTTCGCCCTCACCCGAGGCGGCTATGAAGATCGCGTCCGCGCGCTTCCATGCGAGCGTCTATCGGCTGGAAGATCTCCCGCGAGATGAGAAGCCGGAGATCGTTTTCCTCGGGCGCTCGAACGTCGGGAAATCGAGCGTGATTAACAGTCTGTTGCAGAAGTCTCATCTGGCGCGCGTCAGCTCTACTCCGGGACGGACGCGCGGCATCCATTTCTATGCGATCAACGAGCGCTTCTACTTCGTGGACTTACCGGGATATGGATACGCCGAAGTCCCCCACTCCTTGCGTCGGGCGTGGCGGCGGTTGATCGAGGGCTATTTGGAGAATCGCCCCCAAATTCGCCTCTCCGTGCTCATCGTAGATGCGCGTCATGAGCCGACCCCCTTGGATCTCCAGATGCGCGAATGGTTGGAATTTCATCGGCTGCCGTACATTGTCCTATTGACCAAGGCGGATAAGCTCTCGACGAATGAAGTGAAGCGCTCGGTGGAGCGCGCGGCGCGCGTCTTCCCTTCTGTGGTGATCATCCCATACTCGGCGCGGACGGGATTCGGTCGCGAGGCCGTGTGGCGGGAGATCGAGGAGGCCTTGGCTCGCCTGCCATCTCGTTAGGCGAGGGGGTGGCCACGCGCTTGTCGTGCGGAGAAAGGGGGATCGCCTATGACCCTGGACATCAATGGCTTGAGGGAGTTGAGTCTCTCGCGGCTGGCGCGAATCGCCGAGGACCTCGGCGTCCCAAACGCGAGGGATCTCCGCAAGCACGAGTTGATCTTCAAGATCCTTCAAGCGCAGGCCGAGCGCCACGGCCTCCTCTTCGTCGAGGGCGTGCTCGAATGTCTCCCCGAAGGATTCGGGTTCCTGCGTTCGCCCGAACATCAGTATCTGCCGAGTCCGGAGGACGTGTACGTCTCCCCATCGCAGATTCGGCGATTCCATCTGCGCACGGGCGATGTCGTCGCCGGACAGGTGCGTCCGCCCGGCAACGGCGAGCGATATTTCGCGCTCCTCAAGGTGGAGGCGATCAACCACGAGCCGCCAGAATGGCATCGGGAGAAGATCCCTTTCGATCATCTCACTCCGCTCTATCCGTGCGAGCGGATTCGGATGGAGGTGGGGCCGGAGAATCTCTCGGCGCGCGTCTTAGACCTATTGACGCCGATCGGAAAGGGACAGCGGGGATTGATCGTTTCTCCACCACGAGCGGGCAAGACGATGCTCTTGCAGAACATCGCGAATTCCATCACGCGGAATCATCCAGAGATCATCCTCATCGTCCTCCTGATTGACGAGCGCCCCGAGGAGGTGACCGATATGGTGCGCTCGGTTCACGGAGAGGTCATCAGCTCCACCTTCGATGAACCGGCGACGCGCCATATCCAAGTAGCTGAGATGGTCCTCGAGAAGGCGAAGCGATTGGTCGAGCATGGACGCGACGTCGTCATCCTCCTAGACTCGATCACGCGGCTGGCGCGCGCGTATAACGCCACAGTTCCCTCCTCGGGGAGAGTCCTCTCGGGCGGCATCGAAGCGAATGCCTTGCGCTATCCCAAGCGCTTCTTCGGAGCCGCGCGCAATATTGAGGAAGGAGGCTCACTCACGATTCTCGCCACAGCGCTTATTGATACGGGATCGCGCATGGACGACGTCATCTTCGAGGAGTTCAAGGGAACGGGCAACATGGAGATTCATCTCGATCGTCGCCTCGTGGATAAGCGCATCTTCCCAGCCATTGACATCTTGCGTTCGGGCACGCGGAAGGAGGAGCTGCTCATTCCACCTGACGACCTCAATCGCATCTTCGTCCTGAGACGTATCCTCAGCCAGCTCTCACCCGTGGAGGCGATGGAGCTGCTCTTGGAGAAGCTGAGTAAGACCCGCTCGAATGCCGAATTCCTCGCCTCCATGCAAAATCTCGATTGAATTTCTCTCGGCGCGCTTGCGATTGACAGGGGGCGAGACGGGGATTTATGATCTCGCCGGATCTGCGTGGAGGAGATCCCGAGGGGAGGGGATGATGAGGGGCGGAGTGAAGAGAGTCCTGATCAGCATGGCCGTCATCGTGGGGATGCATCTGGTCATTGGGACTTTGATCTCGCTCTATGCGCAGCGCATCGCGGAAGCAGAATCGGAACCGCTGATGGCGACGCTGCGATTTGGGAATCCTTTGTTCTTGGCCATCACGCTGGGAAGTTACTTCATCGGTGGCTTGATCCTCGGCCTCATGCAAGAGCGCGTCATCTTGGGGGAGCCGGTCGTCACGGCCCTTGGGGCGATGGTCGTAACCTCGCTCGCCGTCTTGAGCGGAGCACCGGAGACCATCTTCCTGGTCTCCTTCGCGAGGGCGGGAGCGTGGATGTCCTTCCTGATCACGATCGCCATTGGTATTGTCGTGACGGTGGCTGGGGCGCTGATTGGGGAGCGCCTGCGAACGCCAGCGGAGGAAACTCCTCTTGTGCGGGCTTCGGTCGCGACGGGATTGGGATTGGTGATCATTGGACCGTTCCTCCTGCTCATGCCTTACGGGCTCCCGTGGTATATCGTGGTGATCGCCATCCTGGTTGTCCTCGTGTTGGTGGGCGTGGCCTACTATCTCTTCGTCGAAGGTCCGACCTTTGAGAAAGAGGTGAGCGAGATCTCCATCAGTCCGGAACGGAAGGAGTGAGGGGGACGCTCCCGACGGATTTGCGCTCCCGATGACGGATGCCTTTTCCGAAGATGGGAGGAGCTTGACTCCTACAGGCGGGGGACCAAAGGCCCCTCGCCGAGGATTCAAGCCTCGTGAGGGGCGGGTCCTTCATCCCAAGCGACGCATAAGCTGGCGATGCTGCTGCCACAGCTCTTCAGGGAGGCGATTGCCGAATCGGCGGAAAAATTCGGCAATGGCTTCCGCTTCCTGACGCCATTCGTTGGGATCCACGCGCAGCAACTCCCGCACCGTTTCTTTCGAGAGCGCGAGCCCGTCCAAATCGAGGGCTTGAGGCGTGGGGACATAGCCAATCGGCGTCTCCTGGGCGTCGCCACGTCCGTTCACTCGTTCGATGATCCATAGGAGGACGCGGAGGTTCTCGCCGAATCCCGGCCAGAGAAACCGACCGCTCTCATCCGTGCGGAACCAGTTGACGTGAAAGATGCGGGGCATTTTCGAACTCCGGGTGCCCATCCGAAGCCAGTGGCGAAAGTAATCGGCCATGTTGTAACCGCAGAAAGGCAACATCGCCATGGGATCGCGCCGCACGATGCCAATCTCTCCCATTGCGGCAGCCGTGGTCTCCGAGGCCATGCTCGCTCCAACGAAGACGCCGTGCGCCCAATCGAACGCCTCATAGACGAGGGGAGCCACGCGCGCTCGTCGTCCGCCAAAGAGAATTGCTGAGATCGGCACCCCCTGCGGATCCTCCCAGCGCGGAGAGATCGAAGGACATTGGCGTGCTGGCGCCGTGAAACGCGCGTTGGGATGAGCGGCTGGCCGACCGCTGGCCGGCGTCCAAGGCTTCCCCTGCCAATCGTAGACGAATTCCGGCGGGTCGCTCATCCCCTCCCACCAGGGCGTCCCTTCCGGCGTCAGCGCCACATTCGTGAAGATAGAGTTTCGCGAGAGCGCGACCATCGCATTGGGATTCGTCTTCATGCTCGTGCCGGGAGCGACGCCGAAGAATCCCGTCTCCGGGTTCACCGCCCAGAGGCGGCCGTCCGGCCCGAATCGCAGCCATGCGATGTCATCGCCGACGGTCCAAACCTTGTAGCGACCCAAGGCCGGTGGAGGGACGAGCATAGCGAGGTTCGTCTTCCCGCAAGCGCTCGGGAAGGCGCCGGCCAAATACGTCACATTCCCCTCTGGATCCTCGACTCCGATGATCAGCATGTGTTCGGCCAACCATCCTTCATCCCGCGCCTCGACGCTCGCGATGCGCAGCGAATGGCATTTCTTTCCGAGCAACGCATTGCCGCCGTATCCCGAGCCGATGCTCCAGATGGCGCGCTCCTCAGGGAAATGGCAGATATAGCGGCGTTCCGGACTCAGGTCGCCCAGCGAGTGCAGGCCGCGGACGAAGCGATCGGAATCCCCAAGATGTTCGAGCGCGATCTTTCCCATGCGCGTCATGATGCGCATGTTCACGACGACATACGGACTATCGGTCACCTCGACGCCGACTTCGCTGAAGGGAGAATCGGGCGGCCCCATCAGATAGGGGACGATGTACATCGTTCTCCCCTTCATGCAACCGCGAAAGAGGGAGCCCACACGCTCATGCGCCTCCTGCGGGGACATCCAATTGTTCGTCGGTCCAGCGTCCTCCGGATTCGGCGTGCAGATGAACGTCAGGTGTTCGGTCCGAGCAACGTCCGTTGGATGGCTGCGATGCAGATAGCAATTGGGATACTTCTGCTCGTTGAGCCGCAAGAGCGTTCCATCGCTGAGCATGCCCTCAATGAGGGCATGATATTCGTTCTCCGATCCGTCGCACCAGATGACGCGATCCGGCTGCGTCGTTCGCGCCACTTCTTCGATCCATTCGTTGAGGGCTTTGCTGCACATATGAGTGCCTCCTGAAAAGAGATAAAAAGCGAACCTGTGATGCGCTTTTGATGAGAGCGATCTCCGTCAGGAGAAGAGAGACGATTCTCGCCCGAGGCGCCGCGAAAAAAGCCATGAGGAAATCACAGAGACTCTTATCGCTCTCTTTCATCGCTGCACTCCAGAATTACCCGCTGCAGCAAAATTATACTGGGTCGGCGGGACCTTTTCTACCTCTCAGCTTCCATCTCTCGGAGGCGTTCGCGAAATTCGAGGGCCTTGCGGGTGATGGCGCGCGGACGCGGCCCATCAGCGGGTTCCACATACCCCTCGCGTTCCATCATGTCGATGATCGAAGCCGCGCGCCCGTAGCCGATGCGCAAACGGCGTTGAAGAACGGAGGTGGAGGCGCGCCCCATCTCCACGACGATCTTAAGGGCTTCTTCGTACAGCTCGTCGCGTTTCTCTCCCCCACTTTGGGCGGCGGCATACTCTTTGTCCGACATCAAGACGGTCTCATCGTATTGCGGCGCACCTTGGGCTTTCAGGAACTCCACCAGACGCTTGATCTCCGTCTCTTCGAGGAACGCGCCATGCACGCGCACCAAGCGCGAAGAGCCGGGCGGCAGAAAGAGCATGTCGCCGCGCCCCAGAAGGGCCTCAGCGCCGTTGGTGTCGAGGATCGTGCGCGAGTCCACCTTCGAGGAAACGCGAAAGGCAATCCGGCAGGGGAAGTTCGCCTTGATGAGCCCTGTAATGACGTCCACCGAGGGTCGTTGCGTCGTCAGGACGAGATGAATGCCGACGGCCCGTGCCATCTGCGCCAAGCGAGTGATCGCCGCTTCGACCTCGCTTGAGGCGACCATCATCAAATCCGCCAGTTCATCAATGATGATGACGATGTACGGGAGCGGACGAGCGGACTCTCCGCTTCCCAGCGCAAACGACCGATCCGTGAGATCGCGGATCTCGCGGTTGAATTGCTCGATGTTGCGCACGCCGAAGCTCGCGAGCAGTTTGTAGCGGTTCTCCATCTCCGCGACCGCCCATTTCAAGGCATAGGCGGCGCGTTTCGGATCGGTGACGATGGGCGCCAGCAAATGGGGAATGCCATCGTAGAGTCCCAATTCCAAGCGCTTCGGGTCAATGAGAATGAACCGCGCTTCCTCGGGCGTCGCTTTGAAGAGGATGGAAGCGAGGATGCAATTGACCGTCATGGACTTGCCCGAGCCCGTTGCTCCCGCGATCAGAAGGTGTGGCATCTTCGCCAAGTCACTGATGTAGACTCCGCCATCAATCGTCTTGCCCAAAGCGATCGTCAGACGAGAGCGGGATTCCTGGAATTTCTTCGACTCAATGATCTCGCGCAGTCGGATCAGCTCGCGATGCTTGTTCGGGACCTCGATGCCGATGGTGGACTTGCCAGGGATGCGATCAATGCGAATGGATTCGGCTTCGAGGGCCAGACAAAGGTCCTCGACCAAACTGACGATGCGGCTGTATTTGATCCCCGGATCGGGTTTGAACTCGAAGGTCGTCACGACCGGGCCGGGGCTGATCTGATGCACATGGCCGGTGATGCCGAATTCTTTGAACTTCTCGGCCAGGAGAACAGCGCGTTGCATCAGCTCGTCATGGGCCTGTTCGTGTGGGGGCGGAGGTTCGATGAGCATCTCGGTGGAGGGGAGTTGGAATCGCCCACTCCGGTTCATCACGCCAGAACGTTCCGTGGGACTGGCTTTTTCCACTTGCTTGGCGCTTCGGACCGAAGCCGTTGAGAGCATCTCGGCAATGGGATCCGCTACGGCTTGACGCGCCGGTTCGCCGCGTTCGCGTCGCGCGGTCGGGATCGGCGATGGGTCTCGACGTTCGATGATCTCTTCGACATCCACGGGCACCGGAGGGACGGGGCTGCGCGTCCTCAGTTTCGCCTCAAGCTCTGCTTCTGAAAGGGAGAGCGCGGGTTCCGTTGCTCGTTCCTCAGGCGGGGCCGGTCGCTCTGATGCCGTCGCCGATTTCGCGAAGTCGAGGGTGTCCCAAGCGACGATCTTCGGCTTCGGCGTGCTCGTGGACCCCGGGGTTGATGGCGTTGGTGTTTCAGGAGCAGGCTCGATGGGCTTGGGGGAGCGAGCAACGAGGTGGCGTATGGCGCGAATGGCGGCCTCTCCAGCGGCGATGATGGAGAAATTCCCCACGGTCATGAGCGCGAGGAGCAGCGTCACGCCGAGCACCAAAGCCGCCCCCACCGTATTCAAGATGGCCACAAGCTGTGTCGCTACCATCGTTCCCAGCATTCCGCCGGGACGAACCGTCGGCCACACAACGTAATCCTTGGGGAAAAGTACGCTCAGGAATCCCGCCCCGGCCAGCAAGACGCCCATCCAACCCAGGCCCTTCATCAGCGGCGCTCGAAGAGGTCGCGATCGCAGTTTCGCCCACGCCCAGCCGAAGAGCAGCGCGGGAACTCCAAAAGCAGCCAGTCCGAGCATCTGAAGCCAGAAATCGGCCAGATATGCGCCGACGCGCCCGACCTTGTTCTGGACGCTGGAGCGAGAGGTGAGCACGTTCCATGAGGGATCCTCCGGATGATAGGAGAGGACGCTCAGCAAGAAGATCACCCCGATGGCCAACAGCAAAAGACCCAGGATTTCATCCACGCGCGAGCGCGAGGACCTGTCCATAGGAGGATGAGAGGCGACCATGCGCGTCCTCTTCAACCCGTCTTCGTCGGCGCCGGCTCAAGGGCGCCCCGTCGCTTCGCGATCAGATACTGCCGGATGAACTCATCAATCTCGCCATCCAAGACGGCATCCACATCGCTCGTCTCGTAGCGCGTGCGCAGATCTTTCACCAGCTTGTAGGGATGGAGGACATAGCTTCGGATTTGCGAACCGAAGCTGATCTCGCGCTTATTCTGCTCAAACTGCTGCCGTTCGGCCAAGCGCTTCTGTCGCTCGTGTTCGTAGAGCTTGGCCCGGAGAATTCGCATGGCCATCTCGCGGTTCTGATGCTGGGAGCGTTGATTCTGACAGGAGACAACGATCCCCGTCGGCAGGTGTGTGATGCGTACGGCCGATTCCGTCTTATTGACATGTTGCCCTCCAGCGCCGGAGGAACGGAACGTCTCGATGCGCAGGTCCTTCTCATCGATCTCGATGACGATGTCCTCGCCCAGGTCGGGATAGACGGAGACCGAAGCGAAGCTCGTCTCGCGGCTGTGCGCAATATTGAAGGGCGAGAGGCGCACAAGCCGATGCACGCCCGATTCGGCGCTCAGGTAGCCATAGGCATATTCCCCCTCGACGCGGAACGTCGCCGACTTGATGCCCGCTTCTTGACCCGGCTGTAGGTCGAGCAGTTCGGTCTTATAGCCGTGCTTCTCGGCCCAGCGCAAATAGAGGCGCAGGAGCATCTCCGCCCAATCTTGCGCGTCCGTTCCTCCCGCTCCCGCCGTGATCGTGACGATGGCGTTGCCCGCATCGTGCTCTCCGGAGAGCAGCGCCTTCAACTCCATCTCCTCGATCTCAGTCGCCAGGCGGGAGGTACGTTCGCGCAGTTCCTGGAAGAACGCTTCGTCTTCTTGAGCCAAATCGAGGAGAACCTCGATCTCCTCCAGCTCGTGCTCGATGCGCTCTAGGGCTTCGATCTCGGATTCCAAGCGGTGTCGAACGCGCAGCGTCTGTCCCGCGCGCGCCGGATCATTCCAAAAATCCGGCTGCGCCATCGTCTCCTCGAGTCGAGCCAACTCCGCTCGCTTCGACTCGATGTCAAAGAAACCTCCTGAGTTCAAGCGCGCGTTCGCTCAGCTCTTCGTGCTTTTGGCGAAACTCTTCGATCATCGGTCCATCGCACCATGCCATTGGTTTGAATCCGACAATAGGGTAGCTTAAAATTGGCCTTTCCGCAATGACTTTGTGCGGATGAGCGGACCGCGTGATGCGGAGGGGGCGGGAGGACAAGTCCTACCTCCCTGAATGGGAATTGAAGCAAAAGGAGGGGGGCATGCGTCGAGCGGTTTATCCGGGATCGTTCGATCCCCTCACAAATGGACATCTGGACTTGATCGAGCGAGCCGCGCGCCTCTTCGATGAGGTGATCGTCGCCGTGCTCATCAATCCGGCGAAGACGCCCCTCTTCACCGTCGAAGAGCGCGTGGAGATGATCCGCGAGGTTATTCGGTCTCCCCAGGTCCGCGTGGATACGTTCGACGGATTGCTCGTTGAGTACGTCCGCAAGGTCGGGGCACAAGTCATCATCCGAGGTATTCGCGCGATCTCCGATTACGAGTACGAATTCCAAATGGCCCTCATGAACCGGCGGCTCGATCCGACGATCGAGACGATCTTCATGATGCCGGCCGAACCCTATACCTACCTCAGCTCTCGCCTCGTGAAGGAGGTGTGCGCGCTCGGAGGAAACATCGCGGGCGTCGTTCCACCAAGCGTCGAGCGGCGGATGAGGGAGAAGCTTTTTGGAAAAATGTAATCCGATGCAGGCGGGAGGAGAAGAGGATGAGCGACGAACGAATGGTCAAAGCGGAAGAGTTTCCCGCAGCCGAGCGAGTGCAGCTCATGGAAGCCTCGTCCACGATGGCTGTCTTGCAAGCCGCCGAGCGACTGCGTGCTGCCGGACAGCGCGTGCTCGATCTGGGGGCGGGAGAGCCGGATTTTCCAACGCCCGAGCATATCAAGGAGGCGGCTCGTCGCGCTCTGGCGGAGGATTTCACTCGCTATACGCCAGCTGCCGGGATCGCTGAGTTGCGGGCGACGATCGCTCGAGTCTTGAACGAGCGCTTCGGTTCGACCTATACCCCTGAGCAGGTCATAGTGACGGCCGGAGGGAAGCAGGCGATCTTCAATGCCATTGTGACCCTCATCGAGCCGGGGGATGAGGTCTTAATCCCTGCCCCTTATTGGGTGACGTTCCCGCAGATCGTCACGTTCGCCGGCGGACGAAATGTCATCATCCCCACGGAAATGAATGCGTTTCGCCTCACGGCGGAGATGGTTGAGGAAGCGCTGACGCCAAGGGCAAAGCTTCTCATCCTCAACTCGCCGAACAATCCGACGGGGCGCGTAATCCCGCCAGCCGAGTTCGAGCGCATCGTGGAGCTAGTCGTTCAACGCGGGTGCTACGTCCTCTCCGACGAGTGCTATCGCGAGTTCGTGTATCCCCCTCATGTCCCATTCTCAGCGGCCTCGCTGCCGGAAGCTTTGCGCGAGCGCGTGTTGCTCGTCGGATCGTTCTCCAAGACCTATGCGATGACGGGATGGCGCATTGGATATGCCGTGGGCCCGCTGGCTTGGATTCGAGAGATGATCAAAGTCCAGAGCCATTCCACGTCGAATCCGACTTCGATCTCGCAGAAGGCCGCTTTGGAAGCGCTCGTGGGGCCTCAGGACTCGGTGGCGCGCATGCTTCGAGAATATCAGCGGCGGCGCGACTTCGTGGTCGAGGCGCTCAACGGCGTGCCGGGAATTCGATGCGGGGAGCCCGAAGGGGCTTTCTATGTCTTCCCCGACGTGCGGGAGTTGATGCGCGCGCGCGGCGTTCGGACATCGAGGGACTTGGAGGCGCGCCTTCTCGAGGAATGTCAGATCGCCCTCACCGCAGGGGTGTCTTTCGGCACAGAGGGATATGTGCGTATCTCCTACGCTACATCTTTCGAGGTGCTTCAAGAGGCTGTCGCGCGATTACTCGAATTCGCTCGGGCGCAGGCGTGAGGGGATGAGGTTGCGAAGAACGGCGTAATCCACGTGAGGGAGGGAAGCCTCGGCGCGAAAGGATGCTCATGCGAGTACGAAGTTGCTCGCTTTCACGAGGCCAGTGTGATACATCGTCAGGCGAAATAGAGTAGGGAACGGTAGAATCATGGCGTTCACGGTGAGTGAGTTCTCCGATCTGATTCGCCTTTTGGCGCAGCACCCGGAGTGGCAGGCTGAATTGCGCCGTCTGATTTTGACGGAGGACCTCTTGAGGCTCCCGGCTATCATCCGGGAGTTGGCTGAAGCACAGCGGCAATTAGCCCTGGCGCAGCGGCGCACGGAAGAGCGCCTGGAGGAATTAGCGGTTGTCGTCGCTCGGTTGGAGGCAATGGTAGAGCAGTTGGTGCAGGCGCAGCGACGGACGGAGGAACGAGTGGACCAGTTAGAAAAACGCGTGGAGCGATTAGAGAGCGTGGTGGAGCGACTGGCGGATGCGCAACGGCGGGCGGAGGAACGAATGGAACGGTTAGAAGCTGCCGCGGAACAGTTGGCCAAGGCACAGCAGCGGATGGAGAAGCGCATGGAACGCGTGGAAGCGGCCATTAGGGAGATAGGGCAGTTTCAGAGAGCACTTGGAGCGACGATTGAAGAAGAAAAGAAGAAGCCGAAAGCGTGCTCCTCACGGTGTTGGAGGAAAAGGGATATCGTCTTTTGGCCGAACCTTCCACCCTCTCTCTGAACGGAGAGATTGACGTCGTCGTCCCTGTTCAGGATCCGACAGGTGAGACGATCTGTGTGATCGTCGAGGTTAAGACGCGGCTGAGCCGCCGCGTCGTACGCGATCAGGCGCAGCAGATGCAGTCTGCCGGATGGCAGAAGCGACTTCGGGCCGCCGGCGTGCCGGGACCATGCTTGGCCTACGTCTTCGGCGTGCGAATCGATCAGCATACCGTTGCCGCCGTTCGGGAACATGGAATCGGGCTGTTGACAGGGCGCGGAGAGCGTGTTCCGCCTCGCGAAGTGTTCATTCCTCGCTCCTGAAGGCGTGGGGGCGTTGTGTCCCTCCGAATATTCGCGAAGCATTGATCAACCTTGCCTTTTCAGACGGATTCATGTATCTCTGCACGGCTGAAGTCGAGCATTCCACAACGGAGGGAGGGAGTATGAGGCGTCACATGGCCGTGTTCCTCTTTCTGCTGCTCGTCATCCCTCCGCTGGTTCGGGCCGAAGAACCAGTGGATTTGCAGGTGATCGCGCGGATCAAGCAGGAGGGATTTGGGAATTCCAAGGTCATGGAGATCGCGAGTTATTTAACGGATGTGTATGGGCCGCGGTTGACGGGCTCCCCGAATCTGAAAGCGGCGAGTGAATGGGCGCGCGAGAAGTTCAAGGAGTGGGGACTCTCGAACGCCCGACTGGAGCCATGGGGGACCTTCGGGCGCGGGTGGTCGGTCGAGCGATTTTCCATTGAGATGCTCGAGCCGACGTACATGCCGATCATCGCCTATCCGAAGGCGTGGACGCCGGGAACCGAAGGCACAGTGGTGGGCTCTCCGGTGTTAGTCACCCTTCGCTCGGAGGAGGATTTCGCGGCCTACAAAGGGAAGCTCAAGGGAGCCATCGTCATGCTGCAGCCGCCGCGTCAAGTAGTCACGCGCTTTGAGCCGGACGCGCGGCGGCATAGCGAGGACGATTTGAAACGTCTGGCGCAGGCTCCGGAACCAGGCGTGCGCTCTCCCATGGAAGCGCAACGAGAGGAACTACGCGCTCAGCGCGCCCTCCAGGAAAAGATCCAGCGGTTCCTCCGTGAGGAGGGGGTGGCTGTCGTGCTTGAACCGAGTCGAGGGGAACACGGAACGATCTTCGTCACGGGAGGCGGATCCTATCGGATCAATGCGGAACCGGCAGTACCGTCGCTTGTCGTCGCGATCGAGCATTATGCGCGGATCGCTCGGTTGCTGGAGAAGAAGATCCCCGTGAAACTGGAGATCACCATTAGGACCCGCTTTCACGATGATGACCTGCAAGGTTACAACGTGCTCGCGGAGATCCCCGGCGTCGATCCGAAGCTGAAGGATGAACTCGTGATGTTGGGCGCGCACTTAGACTCCTGGCATGCGGGCACAGGGGCGACCGATAATGCCGCCGGATCGGCCGTTGTCATGGAGGCCGTGCGGATTCTCAAAGCGATCGGCGTCCAACCGCGACGCACCATTCGCGTCGCCCTCTGGACAGGAGAGGAGCAAGGGCTCTTGGGCTCGCGCGCTTATGTGGAGAAGTATTTCGGCGATCCGCGCACGATGGAGCTGAAGCCCGCTCATGCGAAGATCTCCGTCTATTTCAATCTCGACAACGGGACGGGGCGGATACGCGGCATCTATCTTCAGGGCAATGATGCTGTGCGCCCGATCTTCGAAGCCTGGCTGCGTCCTTTCCACGATTTGGGAGCGACGACGGTGACGATTCGCGGGACGGGAGGCACCGATCATCTCGCTTTCGATGCCGTGGGCATTCCGGCCTTTCAATTCATCCAAGATCCAATCGATTACAGCACGCGCACCCATCACACGAATATGGACGTGTACGATCGGCTCTTGCCGAGCGATCTGATGCAAGCGGCGGTGATCATGGCGTCGTTCGTTTATCACGCGGCCATGCGTGATGAGAAACTCCCTCGCAAGCCGCTGCCGCGACCGCAGCCTGGGCCTCAGATTCCGCCGCAGGAGTGATATCCGCTGCTGGGGCCTCGCCTCGCGCGGGGCCCCGCATGAGAGGGGTGAGAGCTACGCATCGAGCGCCTGACGCACGATGCGGGCCAATTCCCTTCGCTCGTAGGGCTTCTGCACGACACCCAATGCCCCTTGCGCGAGCAATTCGGCAGCGACGTGCTCCGGGCTATAGCCGGTGATCAACAGGATCTTGGCCTTCGGATTGATGCGACGTAGCTGATGAAAGGCCTCATGCCCACTCATACGCGGCATGACGACATCCAGCAGGATCAGATCAATTTGCGAGTGCCAGGTTGAGTAGAGGGCCACACCTTCCTGACCATCGCGCGCGGTGAGCACGTGATATCCGAGCGACTGGAGCATCTGCCGAGCGAGTTCAAGGATGACCGCTTCATCTTCGATCACGAGGATGGTCTCGTGTCCACCCGGAGGCTCCTCTTCCTCGAAGGAGGGTTTGTCGAAGACAGGCAAGGAGGCGGAAGCAGGCAGATAGAGATGAAACCGAGTCCCTTGCCCTGGTTCGCTCTCGACATCAATCCATCCGCCATGCGCCTTGATGATCCCGTATGCGACAGCCAGTCCGAGGCCCGTTCCCTTACCGACTTCCTTCGTCGTGAAGAACGGTTCGAAGATGTGCGGCAGAATGTGCGGAGGGATGCCGGAACCGGTGTCGCTGATCGTCACCCGTGCGAAGCGTCCCGGTCGAACATGAGGGACCGGTGGAACCTCCACGTCTGCGAGCCGCGCTTCGATGCGCAAGCGTCCGCCGGCCGGCATGGCATCGCGCGCGTTGATGGCGATGTTGAGGAGCACCTGCTGGAGTTGGGACGGGTTGGCCTCGACGAAGAGCGCTTCTTGTGGCAGATCTAACTCGATCTCGATATGCTCCGGCAGCGTGCGTCCAAGCAGAGCGGTGACCTCGACGAGAAAACCACGGAGGTTGCACCTCTCCCGCTCGCCCGTAGAGGGACGACCGAAGAGCAGGAGTTGCCGCACGAGATCGCGCGCGCGCGCCCCGAGGGAGAGGATGTGGCGGAGATCTTCGGCGACCGGATGATTCGAGCCCAGCTCCATGAGCGCCAGTTCGGCGAACCCCATCATTCCCGTGAGGATATTGTTGAAGTCGTGAGCGATACCTCCGGCGAGCGTGCCGATGGATTCCATCTTTTGCGCCTGATAGAGTTGCTCCTGCAATTTCAATCGGGCCTCCTCCTCGCGGAGTCGCTCGATCTCGGCGCCCACGCGTTGGCCAATGATTTGCAGTGGATACGCATCGACTTCAGTGAATGAGCGCGGACGTTTTCCGAAGGCGTTGACCACGCCCAACACTTCCCCGGTACTGCTGAGAATCGGCGCACCGATGTAGGATTCGATGCGGAGGGTTGTTAAGATTTCGTCCTCGGGGAACGCTTCCCACGCGCCGCGCGAATAGGCGCACCACTCGGCGCGCGAGATGATATTCTCGCAAGGGGTTCCATGCAGCGGATAAGAGAGGTCATGCTGAAGCTCCCCGTCGCTGTAGAAGGCCAGCGCGCGCACCCGAGTACCTCCTTCTACCACGCCGAGCGAGGCATATTCGACTTCGAAAAGTTGCGCGAGGGTGCGAGCCGCATGATCGAACAACTCCTGTCGCTGGAACCGGGTGACCAGATCGTAAATGCGCGCTAAGTGTTCGCGAGTGCGTCGTTCCGCTTCCTCGGCGCGCTTTCGCTCGATGATCACAGCGATGTGATTGGCGACGGAGGCCAGGAATCCTAAGTCGCGATCCGTGTAGGCGTGTTCATCCTCATAATGTTGGACGACAAGCACGCCGATCGTCTCCCTCGGCGTGCGCAATGGCACGCCCAGCCAGCACGCCGAAGGGGTTCCCACGAGTTCCAATTCCCCTCGCTCGATCAACTGACGGCAGCGCTCTCGTGTGAGTCGTTGCGGTCGTCCGGTCCGAAAGACATAGGCCGTGGCCGTCTTCTCCAAACGCATGGGGGGAGGTGGAGCGTCGTACTGATCGGCGAAGTAGGGGAAGTGGAAATAGCCGGTTTGCGCGTCATACAGCGCGATGAAGAAATTCTCTGCTAGGAGGACGCGGTTCAGAGCGCGATGGATCACAGGGAATAACTCATCGAGATCGGCGATCGCCGTGGCCCCTTGCGTGATCTCCAGCATCGCTTCGCGCTCAGCTTCTGCCCGCTTCAACTCAGTGATGTCCAGGAGCGCACCCTCGTAATAGAGCACGCGCCCATCGGCATCGCGGACGACGCGCACGACGTCGTGCACCCAGCGTATTCGTCCTGTGCGAGTCCGAACCTGGTATTCGCTCTCGAACACTCCATGCTGCTCGACCTGCTGGCACCACGGCTCGCGATCCTGCGGGTTCGCCCATATCTCGTGGGCAGGAATGGCCAGGAGCGCCTCCACGTTCGGATACTCCAGTAGGCGCGCCATCGTCGGATTCGCCATTAGCATTCGCCCCTCGGGCGTGCTCCGATAAATCCCCACAATCGCGTTCTCGAAGAGGCTGCGGTACTTCTGTTCGGAGCGCGCCAGCTCTTCATAGAGGCGAGCACTCTGGATGACGTGCGCCGCTTGATTGGCGAAGATGCTGAGCACGCGCGCGTCTTCGGGCGTGAATCCACCCGGCTTGTCCAAGGCATAGATGATGCCGATCGTCCTTCCCTCCGCGAGCATGGCGGCGACTAAGAGATTCTCGACGCCGAATTCCAAGGCAAGTGGTTGCAAAGGACGGGGGATCTCTTCCCGACGATTGGCGATGAAGGGGCCTTGCGACCGAAGATCCCAGAAGGTCCGTAACTCCTCGCTCACAACGTAGGAGGCGACTTTCGCCAGCGCGTCCTCGACCCGATATCCAGGGAGTTCCGCTCGCAAGGTCCGCGTCGTCGGATCATATGTGGCGATCACGCATCGCGTCGCACCGATCAAATGGGCGATCAGCGCCGTCAGCTCTCCGTAAACCTCGTGCGGGCTCCGAGTCAGCCCCAGGAGACGGGCGATCTCGTACAATCCGTTCAATTCGAAGACTCGATGACGCACCTCCTGATACAGACGCGCGTTCTCTAGCACGATGGCCGCGTGCTCGGCGATCAGTTGGGCGAACGTCGCATCTTCTGCGGTGAAGAAATTCGGTTGCGGCGCGCTTACGAAAAGGGCAGCGATTGGTTTCCCTCGCGTACGAAGAGGAACGCCCAAGATCGAGCGAACGCCGAGCGCCTTCACCAAATCCTCCGGCAGGAGGTCGCTCTGCGTCGCATCCGAGATGATCAACGGCCCGGAGGCTTCCTCGAGTTTCCATCGGATGGGGAATTCATCGGTTCGGCGCCCCTTGAGCGATTGCAGGACATGAGCTCGCCCGGAGCGGGTATCGTGCGTCACCACATCGAGGATCGTCTCCGCATTCCGATCCAACACATACACAGTGGCACGCTCTGCGCGGAAAGCCTCGACGCACGTTCGCGTAAGGATCTGCAACAGTTCCTGCATCTCGAGCGTGCGGCTCATTGCCTGCGTCAACGCATGTAGGATCGTTGTGCGGCGTTGTGCCTCCTCTATCTGGCGCTTCGTCTGCCGAGCTCGGATCGCCCTCTGGACCAGGGAAGGAAGCAGCTCCCAATATCCCGCCTCCTTGATCACGTAGTCGGCGGCACCTTGCTTAAGGGCCTCTGCGGCGACGCGCTCATTGCCGAGTCCCGTGATCAGGATCACCGGTACATCCAGCTCTCGATCGCGCACTCTGCGGAGGAACTCCAGGCCGTCCATCCCGGGCATTCGATAGTCAGCCAGCACGGCATCGAAGGTCTCGTGCTCCAACGCGCTCAGGCCTTCAGCAGCCGTCGCGACCGCCACGATGACGGCCTCCTGACCCAAGTGCTCTCTCAAAGCTCGCGTCTCCAACAATCGGTGGTCGGGATCGTCCTCGATCACGAGGATGCGATATGCCGATCGCTCCTCTGGAGACCAATGCCCCGTATGCTCAAACACTTGCGCTGTCATCTGGACACCTCCGCGTTAGAGGAACACACACCTCTGGGACGCTCCGCATCTGCTCACGCCTTTCGCGGAGCGCCTGACTCTTCTTCGGAAAGGCGATCGCTCCGGCTTACGGCGTCGCCCCCCAGAGCGCCGACTCTGGAGGCAGCGTGTTGACCAGAATCCAGTAGAGCTTCAACTCGCGCACCTTCTGAACGAACGCGTCGAACTGAATAGGCTTCACGATATAGGAATTCGCGCCGTTCAGATAGCTCCTCAGGATATCGGCCTCTTGTTCGGAGCTGGTCAACATGATGATGGGGATCGCCTTGAGGATGGGATCGCTCTTGATCCTCCGCAGGACCTCTAAGCCATCCACCTTCGGCAACTTGATGTCGAGCAGGATGAGCCCCGGACGTGGTGCTGAATCCGGGTCAGCGTATTTTCCCTGGCGATAGAGGTAATCGAGCGCTTCCTGCCCATCCTCGACAACGTGCACTTCGTTGAGGATGTTGTTCAGCTCCAACGCTCGTTTGATGAGCAAGACGTGATCGGGATTATCCTCGACGAGCAAGATCACGATAGGTTTCATTCGCTCCTCCTCTGCTCCGAAGATGTCGGCTCACTTGGGCGTTCCACAGAGAGAGCCGGCTCCGTCGCGTTCGACGACTCCAGGGCGATGGGAAGAGTGAACCAGAACGTGCTCCCCTTTCCGAGCCCCTCTGATTCGACCCAAACGCGTCCCTCGTGCGCCTGGATGATCCGCTTCACGATCGCCAGTCCGACGCCTGTTCCCTCGTCACCATGATATTTGCCCGCGACGCGGTAGAAGATCTCGAAGATCTTCTCTCGATGCTCGGGTGCAATGCCGATGCCGTTGTCGCGAACGAAGAAAGCGGCGACGCCTTTGGATTCCTCGCGCGCGCCGATTTCGATTTCCGGAGGGACGTTCGGACGCGAGAAGCGCAAGGCGTTGGAGATCAGATTCGCCCACACCTGGCGCAGCCGGGTACGCTCGCCAACGACCGTCGGCAAGGTGTCGGCGATGCGAACGCGCGCCTGCTTAAGCTCGATCTGTCCCTGCAGCTCGGCGAGCACCTCCTCGACGAGCTCGCGCATCGGGACCGGACGGCGCGGCTCGCGCAATCTCCCAATGCGCGAGAGCTCTAGCAATTCGGTGATGAGCCGCCGCATCTGTTCCGCGTTGGCTTGAATCCGCTCCAGATAGAAGGCCGCGTTCGGAGAGAGGTGCTCTCCCAGTTCTGTCCGAAGCAAACTCGCGAGCCCTTGCAAGGAGATAACAGGGGCTTTCAAATCGTGCGAGACCGTGTAGATGAACGACTCCAGCTCCTCCGTCTTCTCCACGAGCTGGCGCGTGCGCTCGGCGACTCGCTGCTCTAACTCTTCCGCTCGGCGCCGGATGTGCGCCGTGCGCCACCGATGCCCGGCGTAGAACAAGCCGAGTAGCGCGATTCCCATTGTCCCCCAGAACCACCATCTCTGCCAAAACGGTGCGCGGATCACGAACGCGAACGACTGCAGCGGTGACCACGCCCCGCGATATTTCCGAGCACGCACCTCGAGGACGTAAGAACCCGGCGGCAGGTTGGACACCTGCAACTCCCGACCTTCCAAAAGTGTCCACTCCTCCTGAAAGCCCATCAGTCGGTATTCGATTTGCACCTGACGTTCGTTGAGGAACGAGAAGACGGCGACCCGCGCGATCAAGGTGTTGTCCCAGTAGCGAACCTCGGGAGGACGCGCTCCTTGGAGTTCCCCCAGGAGAAAGGACCGGGTGCCGAGTCGCACCTGTTGAATGAGGAGCGCTGGAGGCTCGCCGCGCGTCAAGTCAAATCGCGGATCGTATCGGCTCAATCCGCCCATTGTCCCGAACCAGAGTGTCCCGTCCGCATCCTCCCAGAATCCACCGGCGTTCGATTCCGGATCCGCATATCCTTCTTCCACGCCGTAGTGGACGAACGTCGTGCCATCGAAGCGATCCACACCGCGGGCCGTGCCGATCCAAATGTTCCCGTGCCGATCCGCCCCAAGCGAATACACGGCATCGTTGGTCAATCCCTCGCGCGTCGTGTAATGCTGAAATGTCTTGCCGTCAAAGCGCGTCACTCCATGCGAGGAATGGTACCCGAACCAGATATGCCCGCGCGTATCCTCGCAAAGGAAGTACGGCTGATCGCTCGCCAGCCCGTCGCGCGTCGTATAGGTGCGCCAGTTCCGACCGTCCCATCGCGAGAGCCCTCGATCTCCGGAGATCCACACCCATCCACGCCGATCCACGAGGATGCGGGCGTTGGAGAACGTTTGACCTTCGACCCGGATCGGCTCCAGGCGCGCTTCCGTCCACTTGAAAACGCCGCCGGGCAGGGTTGCGATCCAGATGGCACCCGCGCGATCCTGGGCCAATGCGACTGTGAGGCCGAGGCGAGAGAGCACCGGATCTCTCCGAAAGCGCGCGCCGTCAAAGAGCGTGACGCCCGCGCGCGTTCCAATCCACAACCATCCCTGGCGATCCTCCAGCAGAGCGAAGACGTAATCGTCCGTCAGCCCATCCCGCCGCGTGAAATTTCGCCATCGCGTTCCGTCGAAACGGCTCAATCCTCCGCTGGTCCCCACCCAGAGCCATCCTCGCTGATCTCGCACAATGGGGCGGACGACATTGGAGCCGAGGCCGTCCTCGACACGATAGATCGTGAACGCCCGACTATGGAATTTGTAGAGTCCGCCCAGAACGCCGATCCACAGGATGCCCTCGCGATCCTCCAGAAGCGCTCGCACGTCGGTATACGCGAGCCCATGCCTAGCGGTGAGAGTCAAGAGGCGTTCTTGCTCGATCTTCACCAATCCCTGTGGCGTTCCTGCCCACGCGATGCCGAAGCGATCCACGCATAGCGTGACGACAGGATGAGCGGTGGCATAGAGCTTCGTCAGGCGTTCCCTCTCGTACACCCGCACCCCTTTGTTCGTTCCCACCCAAAGGCGATGCGCTCGATCTACGGCCAGCGCGCGCACGCTCTGGTTGCGCAATCCTTCCGGATCGAAAGCGACGAATCGCGATCCCGTCCAATAGGCGAGCCCTGCCTCCATTCCCGCCCAAAGCCGTCCCCGCGCATCCACAAGGAGCACATTAACTCGCGGGTCCGGAAGTCCATCCGCTGTCGTATAGGTGCGCCATCGCTGACCGTCGTAGCGACTGATCCCTCGATAAGTCCCGCACCAGATTCCTCCCTCTCGATCCACCGCGAGCGCCGTAACGCGATCGTCGGCCAATCCATCGGTTCGCGTGTAGGAGCGGAACTGCCGCCCGTCCCAGATGAACACGCCTCCTAAAGTCGCGATCCACAAGCGCCCGTGCGCATCCTCGACGATGGCGTTGATCCAGTCCTGTGCGAGCCCTTGAGCTGGCCCATAAGTGGTAAAAGCAGTCCCATCGTACCGGTTCAGCCCCGCTTGCGTCCCGATCCACAGATACCCCACTCGATCTTGATAAAGCGCTTGCACGACGGCCTGCGAGAGCCCCTCCGTTGCCGTGTAGCGGCGGAAATAGTACTGTTCGGCCGCGGCCGACGAAGTGGCGATCAGAAGGCCGATAAAGCTGAGCGCAAGGCGCCCGCTCCGCATCGCTCGCAGGCGCGCCGGTTGAAGGAAAATCTGCCCCGCGCCTCCTCCGAGGCACCCCACATTCGCGCGTGATTGCTGACGATCGCCTTTCATGTCTGCTGCGCGTTCGTCGGACGCTTCTTCGAGCTTTGAGAACCGCGCTTCGGAGAGCGCCGTTTGGTATGGAGCGCGCGACGGCAGCGCTCCTCCTGCGCCTTTCGCCATCGGTCGATGGACTCCTTGTTGAATCGCCAGTCCGTGCCGATCTTAAAGGCCGGCAGCTCCCCTCGCTTCACATAGCGACGGACCGTGTCCGGATGCACGTTCAAATACTCCGCCACTTCTTTGAGCGTGAAGACGACCTTCGGCACTGCCATCGCGATTTCTCCCGTTCAATTAGGCTTACTTCGGCTATACCGGATTTCGTTTCGCGAACGAATGTAGGACAATGCCTGCATTCGGTCAATACGGCGAAAGGCGGAATTTCTCGATACGGCGAAGAGCGGAGTTGCTACGCCTCGTAGACGGGATGTCCCAACAAGGGGCCATGGCCCGTTGGCTTTTGGGAAAGGGGTGGGAGGTAGTAAAATGGCGGGGCGCGAGGGACATTTGGCCGGGAGGTGAAGCGGTGAATCTTCACGGGGGACAACTGGTCGCCAAGACGCTGAAAGCGGCGGGCGTCGAGGTCGTCTTCACACTCTGCGGGGGGCATATTTTGCCGATCTACGACGGGTGCGTGGAGGAGGGCATTCGTCTCATTGATGTGCGCCACGAGCAAGCGGCTGTGCATGCCGCTGATGCGTGGGCGCGATGCACGGGGAAGCCGGGCGTCGCCGTCGTGACGGCCGGACCCGGCGTGACCGACAGCGTCACCGGCGTAGCCAATGCTTTTCGAGCGAATAGTCCGATCCTCGTCATCGGCGGGCAAGCGCCATCCTTCCAACTCGGCCAGGGCTCGTTGCAGGAGATGGACCACGTCAGCTTGATGCGCCCGATCACGAAATGGGCGGGACAGGTGATGCACACGGAGCGCATCCCAGAGATGATCGAGGTCGCTCTTCGCCACGCGACGGCAGGGATTCCTGGACCGACCTTTTTGGAGATCCCGGTGGACATCTTGATGAATCACGTTTCGGAGAAATCAGTGCGATTTCCGGAAATAGTGCGAGAGCGACAGGAGCTTTGCCCTCGACCATCAGCGATCCGAGACGCGCTCGCGCTGCTAGCACAAGCCGAACGACCTGTCCTCGTCGCCGGTAGTGGCGTGCGGTGGTCCGAAGCTCACGAGGCGCTCGCGCGATTTGTGGATCGGTTACATCTGCCGACCTTCACCAACGGCATGGGGCGTGGCGCCATTCCTCCCGACTCGCCTCAGCTCTTCGTCCATGCCCGGCGCTCGGCATTGCGACAGGCCGACGTGCTCATCCTCGCTGGAACCCCATTGGACTTTCGCCTCAACTTCGGGCGCGAGCTGGCGGCGGACGTGAAGATCATCCAGATGGACCTCGATCGCACGGTCATCGGTCAGAATCGCTCGGCCCACATAGGTTTGGTTGGCGATCTGCGCGCGATCTTCGACATGCTGGACGAAGCCGCGCGCGCCGAATATCCGACATTGCGCTTCACGGCTTGGCGCGATCGGCTGCGCGACATTGAGTTAGAGCAGCAACGCGAGTGGGAGCCGCGCCTTCATTCCGACGCCATTCCGATTGATCCACTTCGCCTCTGTCGCGAGCTGGCTGAATTCGTGGATCCAGCGACCATCATCATCGGGGATGGGGGGGATATTGTCTCGCTCGCCACGAAGGTGCTCCCAGTCTACTGGCCGGGACAATGGATGGATCCTGGGCCATTCGGGTGCTTGGGCATCGGTCTGCCTTTCGCCATCGCCGCGCAACTCGCCCATCCGGACAAACGCGTCCTGGTGCTCTTCGGCGATGGATCCTTTGGCTTCAATGGCTTCGAGTTCGATACGGCCGTGCGCTTTCACCTCCCGATCATGTCCGTTATCGGCAACGATGCGGCGTGGGGACAGATTCGCCGTCCGCAAATCGCGCTTTATGGGGAGGAGCGAGCCGTGGCGACGCGACTCCAACCCATGCGCTACGAGCGCGTGGTCGAGGCCTTCGGAGGATACGGGGAATTCGTCGAACGGCCCGAAGAGATCGCTCCGGCGCTCCGGCGCATGCGGGAGTGCGGCAAGCCGGCATGTGTGAACGTCCGCATCGCCGAGCAACCTCCGAGCTTCGGGGAGAAATATTTCTGAATCGCGCACTCCTCTGAGGCCAGTGAGGAGATCATTAAGGGCGAACCTTGTCCGTCACCCGCCGCTGGCCGGGGAAGGAATTCGCGCGGTGTTCATGAGGGAGGGGGAGCGTATACCCCTTCCAGGCATTCTTCCGGATCGGGATAGGGACTCCGTTCGGCCCACGCGATGGCCTCGTCCACCTCGCGCAGTACACGCGCCTCGATTCCCTGAAGCTCCTTTTCGGTCGCGATCCCGCGGGTCGTGAGATATTCGGTCAAGCGCGCGATCGGATCCTTCTTCGCCCATTCCTCAAATAGCTCTTTGGGGACGTAGAAGGCGTCATCGTGTGCCGCGTGCCCCGTCATGCGAAAGGTCTTGCATTCGAGGAGTGTCGGTCCTTCGCCCTGCCGAGCGCGCTCCACAGCGCGCGCCGTCGCTTCGTAGACGGCCAGCACATCGTTGCCATCCACGATCTCTCCCGGGATCCCATAATTGACCGCTCGATCGGCGACGTTCGCGACGGCCATCTGCCGCCAGAGCGGCGTCGAATAGGCGTACTGATTGTTGTTGCAGATGTAGACGATCGGCAAGCGTTGGACGGCGGCGAAGTTCAACCCCTCGTGCCAATCGGCGCGACTTGTCGCGCCGTCTCCGAAATAGCAGACGGCCACGCGATCTTCCCCTCGCAGCTTGAAGGCCAGAGCGCAGCCGGCGGCGACCGGAACTGTATCGGCCATGTGGCTGGGAAAGGCGATGACGTGCCGTCGGATGTCCCCCATGTGCATATTCCCGTCCTTGCCGCCGGTCACGCCCGTCTTCCGCCCCATGTATTGAGCGAAGATTTGCTTGAGCGGGATCCCGCGGATGAGGAAGACGCTCATATCCCGATGGCTGGGCGCGACGACATCGTCCGGCCGCAGTTGGATGGCGCTCCCGACGCCAATGGCCTCCTGCCCGCGACCGACGTAAACGCCGCCCACGATCTTCCCCTGCCGATACAGGACGCGCTCGATGCGATATTCCGCCTCCCGCGTCAAGCGGAGGTAGTAGAGCATCTTCATGAGCAATTCCTTCGGCAACATGTTCCCCTCCTCAAGGACGAATTTCTGCCGCATCCATTCGCGCACCCCTCACTATACCCCCCAGCCATATTGCTGCTCATAGTCGGGAAGGGCATCCGCGCGCGAAGGCGGCTGTTGCGGTCGCCCATATTCCTTGAGCAGCTTATACCGGACTGCGTCCACGAGTGCCTGATAGCTCGCTTCCAGAATGTTCTCAGAGACGCCAACCGTACGCCATTCTTCCTCTCCATCGCTTGTTTGAACGAGGACGCGCACCTTGGCCGCCGTCCCTCGCCTGGCATCGAGCACGCGGACCTTATAATCGGTGAGCCGCAGGTCGTTCACGCTCGGGAAGAACGCGCGCAGCGCTTTCCGCAGCGCGCGATCCAAAGCGAGCACCGGCCCTTTCCCTTGAGCGATCGCTTCCTCGACATGCTCCCCAACGCGCACTTGCACGGTGGCCACCGAACGAAGTCGCCCATCGCCCGTGCGCTCGCTCACCACACGAAATGTCTCCAACTGAAAGAACGTGCAGTCTCCTCGCACAGCTTCTTCGAGCAGCAATCGAAGCGACCCCTCCGCTCCCTCGAATTGGTACCCTTCATGCTCGAGCATCTTCAGGCGCTCAAGAAGCGCCCGGATCCGATCAGGATTAGCGCCGAGATCAATCCCCATCTCCGTCGCCTTGTAGAGGAGGTTGCTCTTACCCGAGAGGTCGGAAACCAAGACTCGCCGCGCATTGCCCACAACCTCCGGGGGGATGTGTTCGTAAGTCGAAGCGTCCTTGAGCACAGCGCTCACGTGCACGCCCGCCTTGTGCGCGAAAGCGCTCCGCCCCACGAACGGTTGATTGGGGCGCGGGGGCAGATTCGCCAGCTCGCTCACGAAATGCGAGACCGACGTCAGATGCACGAGTCGCTCCGGCCCGATCGTTCGATAACCCATCTTCAGCTCCAGAATGGGGATGATCGAGCATAAATTCGCGTTCCCGCAGCGTTCGCCGTAGCCGTTGATCGTCCCTTGCACGTGCGTGATCCCACGTTCGACGGCCGCGATGGCGTTGGCCACGGCCAAATCCGAATCGTTGTGCGTGTGGATTCCTAGTCGCACGTGAAGATGAGGCCGCACAGCATCGATCATCTCGACCAGATGATGAGTGAGCGTGCCACCGTTTGTATCGCAGAGGACGATCACATCGGCGCCAGCTCGCTCGGCCGTCACGAGCGTAGCCAATGCATATTCGGGATCCGCTCGAAATCCATCGAAGAAATGCTCGGCATCGTAAATGACCTCGCGCCCGGCTGCTTTCAAATAGGCGACGGAGTCGCGGATCAGCTCCAGATTCCGCTCAAGCGTCGTGCCGAGCGCTTTGATAACGTGCCGATCCCAGCTCTTCCCGAAGATGGTGACCGTCGGCGTCTCCGCTTCAAGAAGCGCACGGAGATTGGGATCTTCTTCCGCCCGATGTCGCGGATGACAGGTGCTGCCAAAGGCCACGAGTCGAGCCTGACGCAAGCGCAGATGACGCGCGCGCTTGAAGAACGCGGCGTCGCGCGGATTCGACCCCGGCCATCCTCCCTCGATGTAGTCAATCCCTAACTCATCGAGCTTGCGCGCGATCATCATCTTGTCTTCGACCGAGAAACACACATCCTCTCCTTGCGTCCCATCACGCAACGTCGTGTCGTACAGCTCGATCTTCCTCATGTCCTTCCGACCTCCTTTCTCCAAGCGAAGGCGATCTCCTAAAAATCGCAAGGGCCATTATCCGTTGGCAGCGGATAATGGCCCTTGCGCCCTCCGTGATGGCTGGAGCCATCACCCGCTGCCCGACGCGGGCAGTATAATGAGGCGAATGATAATGGCGAGGGGAAACGTGCGATCGGGACCACTAAGGCCAGGACCTTGCGCCCGGCATCGTTCCCATACTCCCTTTGTCCCGACCTGGCCTTGCATAGAAACTCGCAAGGGAAAAGCTTACACGAAATGTGCGCAAATGCAAATTGAAAGTTTTTAGCCCCCTCTAAATCGCCCTTATGAACATGAGGACGTGATCCTTCCGGTGCGACCAAGTGAACGCCTCTTCTCACCGTCTTCCAGATCCGTGCCGATGATGCGACGTATGAACGCATAGAGTGTAGGACTCGAGGACGGTGCGTGCAGGGCTCGGGCCAGCCGCGCCTGCGCCACCAGGTGGTTCAAGAAGGTCCTCTCATCTGCGGTGTGACTCAATGGGAGCCGATGAAGTGGTACGGCGCTAGGCCATTAAGGCCAGAATGTCGGGAAGCGGTATCGGCTCTTTTTCGTTCCAATCGGCGTGCCTTGAAAAGCAAAGGGGGAGATGGACATAATGCGGGAGTGCGCATGTCGCGGGGCGGCGAGGAATGATGATGAGAGTCATGTTGACGCGCGTGGACGAAAGGATGGTTCGGGAACGGCGAGCCGATCTCATGACGCTGGGCTTTTGGCTCGCCCTTCTTCTTGCGGTCATCCTTCGAGTGAGCCATTTGGGAGCGCGAAACCTGTGGTTCGATGAAGCGTGGTCCTGGTTCGTGTCGCAGCAGCCGCTTCGCTTCATCCTCGAGGAAGGGCGGAGCAATATTCATCCGCCGTTTTTGCACATCGTGTTGAAGTATTGGGCAACATTTTTCGGCGATAGTCCGGCAGCGCTGCGCACTCCTTCGCTTTTGGCGAGCGTCGGACTCGTCGCGGGAACATATTGGCTGGGACGGCAGATCCTCTCTCGTCGTGCTGCGTTACTGGCGGCGTTTCTTCTGGCGCTCTCTCCACATCAGATCTTCTACGCACAGGAAGCGCGGATGTATGCCTTGGTGAGTGCGCTCGTTCTTGGGGCAGCCTTGGCTTACGTGCGTTTCCTTCGCCAGGAAGGATGGCTTCCGAGAGCATCTGAATCGGACTCGACCGACGTCGGGCGAGGTCTAGGCGTGCAAGTCGTCCATCCTCGTGAAGAGCAGGCGCGCGCGGATTGGCGCGAGGCCTTCGGCTACATGTTCTCAGGTGCACTTGCGCTCTATACGCACGTCTTCGGCGCGCTAGTGCTCGCGGCCATGAACCTACATTTCCTTGGTCTGGTCATGCGCCGGGCCCGTCGCGGTGTGCTTCCTCATTCCTATTGGTCCTCTTTGCGCCGGTGGGGGCTATGGCAACTCGGTCTAGTGATTCTGTATGGGCCGTGGCTGACGACGTTCGTCTATCAAGTCTTCTCGCGTCCTCGGCAGGGGTGGCGTCCGCCGCTCGATGGTCTCGTGCTCGTTGGGGAGTTCTTCCTCTTTTGCGGGGAGATGGTGGTCGGCTCGTTCGTTTACCCTCAGGGGGTCTACTATGCCCTGAAGAACCTCGCGGAGTACCGTTGGAACACGGAGATGGTCCTGCGCGCTTTGGAACAGCTCTCGCTGTATCCGCTTGCCATTGGATTGGGGGTTTTCCTCCTCTGGAGAGGCGTACGGAGGGCGACGGGGGCGGGAGTGCTGCAAGCCTGTTTCTTCCTTCCGTTGGGCTTGATTTGCGGCGTACTCTTGGTCATCCAGCAATACATGGACCTTGGGCGCTATTTGATGCTGATCACGCCGTATTACTTTTTGCTGCTCGCGGCCGGAATCATGAGCGTGCGCGCCGCTTGGAAGCGATGGCTTGCCACTGGGCTGTTGAGTCTTTCGATGATCCTCGGTCTGAAGGCACATTATCGCGCGCCTTCGTTTGATAGCGATTATCGGCCTGTGGCCGCGGTGCTGCGGCAGGAGTGGCGGAAAGGGGAGCCGATCGTGGTTGATCCCGAATACTTGGATCGGTGTTTGCGATACGAGTTGCGGGGGACGCCGATTTCGCGCGCGCTCCCTCCGAGCGATCTTCCCCATTTGCCGCTTCGCGAAGATCTGCAACGCGCGCAGAGTGCCCGCGTGTGGCTTGTGCTCGACTATCGGTCGCCGTTGTTCAAGGTGGCGAAGCTCGTTGACGTTGAGCGAGAAGGATGGAGAGTTGTCTCGGACCGAGTGTTCCCCCGCGCTGATTCGCGCGTTCGACTTCTCCTGCTCGAACGGCAGAAGCCGTTGAGCCCGCGGGCGAGCGGTGGTCAGGAGGAAGATGCGCATGACGATTTGGGACGCGATACGGGCGCATGATTTCGAGCAGGTGATCGCCCTCAACAATAATGCTTCTGGCCTGCGAGCCTTCATCGTCATCCATGATACGACGCGGGGGCCGGCGCTCGGCGGAATTCGCGTTCGTCCATATGCGAGCGACGTCGAGGCTTTGGAGGACGCCCTTCGACTCGCTCGCGCGATGAGTTATAAGGCGGCGATGGCCGATCTCCCGTGCGGGGGTGGGAAGGCGGTGGTGATCGAGCATCCGGAGTGGGATCGTGCTTCGGCCATGCGCGCGCTGGGACGGTTCATCGAGAGTTTAGGAGGACGGTTCCAAACGGGACGCGATCTCGGCTTGACGGAGGAAGACGTACGGATCCTCCGCGAGGAGACCCAATACATTGGGTGTGAGGGCGCAGAGGCCGACGAGTACACGGCGCTCGGCGTGATCGAAGGAATGCGCGCGTGCGTGGAGCATTGGATGGGAGCTCGGGCGGGAAACCCCTTCGCTGGGCTCACGATCGCCGTGCAAGGAGTGGGAAGCGTTGGTTGGGCGATCGCCCGGCGGCTTTATGAAGCCGGAGCGCGTTTGATCATCGCCGACGTGGATGAGCGGCGGGCGCGGGCGGCCGAGCGAGCGTTTGGCGCTCGGATCGTCCCTCCCCAGGAGATCTACGATGCGCCCGCTGATGTCTTCTGCCCTTGTGCTGTTGGAGGTGTTCTCACCGAACGAACGATCGCCCAATTGCGCGCTCACATTGTCGCTGGTTCGGCCAACAATGTGCTCGCGGAGGAAGCGCTCGGATGGAGGCTTCGAGAACGCGGCATCCTGTATGCCCCGGATTACGTGATCAACGCCGGAGCCCTCATTCACGGGGCGAATCTCTATTTGCGGGGGCAGCGAGAGAACGAGGCCGAGGTGAGGAAGATTTACGAACGCGTGCGGGAGATCCTGGCGCTCGCCGAGCGCGAGGGCCTTCCGACGAATGTGGTCGCCGATCGTCTGGCCGAGAGCCGATTGAAAACGGCGAAGACCTATCGCGATCTCTTTTGGGGGAAGGCGGAGGACGCTTCGGGCGGCTGCGCATGATCTTCGATGCGCGTGCGGCTTCGTTCGCGCGCCCGAGCGCCGACATTTCGCCGCTTCGCCCAAGCGTGAAAGGGAGCGAACGTTCTCGTGAGGAGGAAAGGGAGATGAAGGATCGAAAATGGCAATGGGGCGTGTTCCTTCTCCTCGCGCTCGCGAGCGCGAGGACGCTCGCTCAAGAGAGGGCGGACCTCGTCTTGCGCGGGGGGAAGATCGTGACGATGAATCCGAAGCAGCCACAGGCGGAAGCGATTGCGATCATTGGGTCTCGGATCGCTCGAGTCGGAAGCGCCCGCGAGGTCGAAACGCTGATCGGTCCGGGGACGCGCGTCATCGAGTTGAACGGACGGCTCGTCGTGCCGGGCTTCATCGAGTCGCACGGACATCTGTTGGGGCTCGGGCAGAGCCGGCTCATCCTCGATCTCCGCGGGGCCAAAAGCGCCGAAGAGGTCGCTCAACGTGTTGCGCAAAAAGTGAAGGAAGCGTCGCCTGGGGAGTGGATCCTCGGTCGCGGGTGGGATCAAAACGAATGGCCGACGCGCGAGTTCCCCACGCATGAGGTATTGGATCGCGTCGCGCCGCAGAATCCCGTGTACCTGACGCGCGTGGATGGACATGCCGCCTGGGCGAATCGGCGCGCGTTGGAGATAGCGGGCATCACGCGCGAGACGGCCGATCCGCCAGGCGGACGCGTGATTCGCGATGCCCAGGGACGTCCAACAGGCGTGCTCATAGATCGAGCGATGAATCTGGTGGCGCGCCATATCCCCCCGCGCAGCCGCGAGGAGAACAAGCGGGCGATCCTATTGGCCATCGAGGAGTGCTTGCGCTCGGGAATCACGAGCTTTCACGATGCCGGGGCGAGCCGCGAAGCCATCGAGTTGTACAAGGAATTGCTGCGGGAGGGGAAGCTGACGCTTCGGCTCTACGTGATGATCAGCGGGCGAGATGAAGCGCTGCTGCGCGAGTATTTGCAACGCGGGCCGGAGATCGGTCTCGGCGATCATCAATTGACGATTCGCGCGATCAAGCTCGTCGCCGACGGAGCCCTCGGATCGCGCGGCGCGGCGCTTTTGGAGCCATATGCGGACGAACCTGGACACACGGGATTGCTCATCCTCTCCGAGGAGGAGATTTATCGCATCGCCCGACAGGCGCTCGCCGCCGGATTTCAAGTCAACACGCACGCCATCGGCGATCGAGCCAATCGCGTCGTCCTCAACGCTTACGAGCGCGCCTTCCGCGAATTCCCGAACGTGCGGGATCACCGCTTTCGGATCGAGCACGCGCAGATCTTAGACGAGGCGGACATCCCGCGATTCGCTCAGCTCGGTGTGATCGCCTCGATGCAAGCGATCCACGCGACATCGGACATGCCATGGGTACCGGCTCGCCTTGGGGAAGCGCGAACGCGCGAAGGCGCCTACGTGTGGCGAAAATTGCTCGCGAGCGGCGCGCGCATCGCCAATGGCTCGGACGCTCCCGTCGAACCGCTGAATCCGCTGCTCGGATTTTACGCCGCGATCACGCGACAAGATGAGCGGGGGAATCCTCCGAACGGTTGGTATCCCGAGCAGCGGATGACGCGCGAAGAAGCGTTGCGCTCGTTCACGCTCGATGCGGCATATGCGGCCTTCGAGGACCATTTGAAGGGCTCGCTGGAGCCGGGGAAGTTAGCCGATCTGGTCGTCCTCTCTCGGGACATCATGACGATCCCCCCATCGGAGATCTTGCGGACGGAAGTGGACATGACGATCGTGGGAGGACGAATCGTCTACGAGCGGTCCGGCGCTCGACCGTGAGAGCGGCGCGCCCGCGGTGTGCTAGAATTTCCCGCCGGAGGGGAAGGGGAGATGAACATCGTCCGAGGCGATGTGGGATGGATCGAAGTGATCAGCGGGGGGATGTTCAGTGGGAAGAGCGAGGAGCTGATCCGCCGACTGCGGCGCGCGCAGATCGCGCGGCAGAAGGTTCAGGTTTTCAAGCCTCGCGTGGATGCCCGGTATAGCGAGCATGAGATCGTCTCCCACAGTCAATGGAGGTTGGAGGCGGAGGTCGTCAATTCCGCCCGCGAGATCCTCGAACGCGTGCATGCGGATACGGAGGTCGTCGGCATTGACGAGGGACAGTTCTTCGATCTCGAGCTGGTGGACGTGTGCAATGAATTGGCCAATCGCGGCAAGCGGGTGATCGTGGCGGGACTCGATCAGGATTATCGCGGGCAACCGTTCGAGCCGATGCCGCAACTGATGGCCATCGCCGAATACGTGACCAAGACGCTCGCCATCTGCGTTCGATGCGGCAATCCGGCGAACTATTCGCAACGGTTAGTCCCAAGCGATGAGCGCGTGCTCGTCGGCGCCGCGGGCGTCTACGAGCCACGTTGTCGAAAGTGCTTTGTCCCGGGCATCGCCCCAGCTGAAGCGAGATCGGAGCGATGAACGTGATCGAGCCTTTCTGGGAGCGTCTCATCTCCATCGAGTTGTGGCTTCGCGTGATCGTCAAGCTCATGGAGATCGCCCTGATCCTGGTCTTGGCGCGACTCGCCTTGCTGCTTGGCCGAAAGATCCTGGCGCGTATCCTGCGACCGGTGGAAGGGCGGATGATCACGAGCGAGGCCGCGGAGCGTCGCGCGCGCACGCTCCTGATGATGTTGCAGAGCTTGCTGAAGTACGTCATTGTGGTCGCGGCGTTCCTCATCATCCTGGGGCGGTTGGGGGTCTCCACCGGATCCTTGCTCACGGGAGGGGCGATCGCCGGGCTAGCCGTGACCTTCGGCGCGCAGAATCTGATTCGCGATTTCTTCACGGGCATCGCCCTCCTCATTGAGGATGCGTTCACCATCGGCGATCGCGTCACCATTGCGGGCGTCACCGGCGAAGTGGTCGAGATGGGGATGCGCATGGTGAAGTTGCGCGACGAGGATGGTACGATGCATTTGGTCCCCTACGGGGTGATCCAAACGGTGAGCAACCGAAGCCGTGCGCTCGCGACTCAGGCACCGCGCGACCGCGCGCCGATCGAGACGGCACCAGCCGCGAGCGACGAGTCGCCTTTTGAAGAGATCGCCGGGCGATGAGCGGACGACGACTCCTAGCGCTGTTCATCATCGGGACGGCTTTGGGACTCCTCATCGCGTTCCTCGTTCTCCTGCGCCATTCCCTCGAGCGAGAGCGCGCTCTCGGTCCAGGCCGGACGTTCCCCTCGATCACCGTGCGCGCGCTCAATCGGTCGTTCGAGCTGCAGCGCGTGCCCTCGGGGCGGAAGACGCTCCTCGTCCTCTTTCGACCCGATTGCCCGCAATGCGAGAACGAGTTGGGACGGTTGGAGCGCGTGTGCGTGGAGATCCCTGTGGAGAAGCTCGATTGCGTGGCCCTCTCCTTCGGTTCGGAAGAACAGACCTATGCGTGGCAGCGCACGCGGGCCTTTCGTCGCATGATGATCGCCGTGAGCGCAGATCCGGCATTCGCTGAGCGGCATCGGGATTGGCTCATGGCCGTTCCGCTCGTGTTCCTCATCACCGAGCGGGGGGTGATTCACGATCGGCGCGCGGGAGAGCGAAGTCAGGAGTATACGCTCGCGCGCGTTCGCGAATTCGTGCGATGAAGTGGGAGAGAGCTCATCGGAGGAGATCGAACGTGAACGAATCATCGGCCACCATTTCCCTGCGTCTTTTCGCTCGAGCGCTCTGGGCGCCACGCGATTTGGCATCGGCCATTGACGAGGGACGCGCCAACTGGCGATTTCCGGCTGTTGTGATCATCGGCGCGCTCATGGCGATGGATTTTCTCGCTCTCCCGCTTTTTCTTCGGGCCGTCCCCCAGATGGCGCCGGTCGGATTGAGCCCGGACATGTTGATGCAATTGGAGCAGACGGCGCGGATCATGCGCCCGATTCAGATCCTCCTCTCCCCGCTCACGCTACTCCTCAAGTGGGCGTTCACCGCGGCGTTCCTCTTCGGCATGGGGCTGCTTGTGCTTCGCCCGATGGTGCGCGCCGATGGGGAGAGCGTACGTCTGGCTCCGATGAAGAAGCTCTTCGCACTGGTCGTCGCCGCGAACATCGTTCTGTTGCTCGAGGAGGGGCTACGCCATCTCCTCCTCTGGCTTCGTTATCTCCTCACGGGCGAGATCATGCTGCGTCCGGCGATCGGACTGGATGCCTTCGTCCGCCCTTCGGAGGCGGCTCTGGCAGCGCTCGCCGAGCAGGCGAATGTCTTCGAAGTGTGGTACCTAGCGGTCCTCATTGGAGGAATCAGCGCGCTCTGTCGGTGTTCTCGCTCGACGGCTATGGCCATCGTGCTCCCGGTGTGGGGATTCGGCGTGCTCGCCCAAATGGGGGTTGCTCTCATTCGAGAGGTTTTGATGCGGCAGTTGGGGGGATGAGAGACTTCATCCTCGCAGCGCATGCCGACGGCGTGGACGTTCTTGTGTCCGCGTGGAGATCGGAATCAGCGAAGAGGGGCGCGCGTCTTCTGGGAGGATCGTCTCCTCCCACGCGGGCGAAGGAGAGTCGACGCGAAATTGCTCCCACAGCTCCGGACGTTCGAGGAGCTTCGCCATACCCAGGATCACGGCCTCCAGCGGTCGTTCCGCGCGGGAGATCGGAAGATCCAGCTCCTCGCGCAGGCGGTCATCCAAGTGCCGGATGAGCGACCCGCCTCCCGTCAAGACGATTCCAAAGCGCTGAATATCAGCGGCGACCTCCGGAGGAACAGCTTCGATGACCGTGCGCACCGCGTTGACGATCATCCGGATTGGGCGCTCGATGGCGCGCGCGATTTCCTCAGCCGTCACCTCGATCTCCTCCAGTTCGCCCGTGACCACCGATTTCCCCAACAGGCGCTTTCGCCCTCCAACGACGAAGGGAAGCGCCGAGGCACACGCGAGCTTAGCCTCTTCCGCCACGTGTCGCCCGATGAGCAGTCCGCGCTCCTGCTGCACGTAGTCCAAGATCGCCTCGGTCATCTCGTTTCCAGCGATTCGTAAAGCGCGCGCGACGATCAGCCCATGAGCGGAGACGACGCTCACCCCTGTCGTCCCGCCGCCGATGTCTACGATCATATGCGCGTGTCCATCCCACAAGGGGAGTTCGATGCCCAAGGCCACGGCCAATCCTTCCTCGATGAGCTGGATGCGATCGGCACCCGCTCGGTGAACGATCTCTCGCACAGCCATCCGTTCGACATCGGTCGCCGAACTGGGAACGCCCACGAGAACGTGGATCCGCTGTCCGAAGCCCTGCGCGCCAGCGCGCTTCAAAAAGGCTCCGAGCATCAGAGTCGCGAGATGATCGTCGGCGACCGTGCCGTCGCGCATCGGATATTGCACGACGACGTCGCGCGGCTCGCGCCCGAGCATCATCAACGCGTCGCGTCCGGCGGCCACGAGCGCGCCCGTGTACTTGTTGACGGCGACGACTGACGGTTCGCGCACTAGGAGACCGCGCCCGCGACCGTAGATCAGCGTATTGGCCGTGCCCAGATCCACGGCTAGCTCGTGAACGAACCAGTGTCGCATGCGACGCCAAAGACCTCTGCTCATGCGTTCTCTCCGACTCGGGCGCTCCTTCATGGAAAGGGAAATGTGCGTTGAGCCTTCGTCGGCCGAAGGCGACGCCGGGCGCGCGACCGTCGAAGGCCTCAATTCTTCTCCCCGGGATGTTCGGCCTTTGTCCTCAGGATGAGCATCGGATCGTTCGCCAGAAGGAGAATGCGACGCCGATTGAGCGGATTCACACCTTGCGGTTTGTAAATCACCTGATACCATCGCTCGCTCAACTCCTCCAGGATCTCTCGAGCGGCGCGCTCGGCGTCTTTGAGTGGATACGCCTTGCCGCCGGTCCCTTGCACAAGTCGCGCGACCGCCTCTTCCGGTTTGAGCGTCCGTCGGCGCGTCGCTCCGCGGGTTCGATCTTCAGCTTGCAGGACGTAGACGAGGACGTTCTCGCGCGCCAAGTTGGCCAACACGACCTCCGGGCGCATCTGACTCTCCCGATCGAAGCCATCGGAGACGAGCACGATGATGCGCTTGGAGTATCCCACCTGTAGGCGCAGGGCATCATCGAGCGTCGCTTGCAGAGCATCCCAGAGGCGCACCTTCGTCGAGCCGGTGCGTTTCAGCCGCAATCCCGCTTGTTCGAGCTTCCCGCGATCTCCCGTGAACTCTTCGAGGACCTCGGGGTCTTCGCCATACGCGATGAGCATCATCTGATCGCCCTCGTAGAGGTTCGCCGCGAACGCTTTCACAACCTGCAGCAGTTGTCCCAGCTCGGCGCGCAGCGAATCGCTCACATCCAGAAGCAGCGCGATACGCGCCGCTGAATAATCCGGCTGCACAGCTTCGATCTGCTGTTCGATTCCCGCATCGTACAGCTCGAGCTTGTCACGAGTGAGTTGGACTTCCTTCTGTCCGCTTCGGGGTTCTACGATCACGTTGAGGATAACGGAGGCTCCTATCCGCTCCATCGTCTCGCGACGTCCCGCTTGCGGACTACCCCAGACCGATTCCAACATGAGCAGGAGCACACTCCCGCCGATCAGCCACCGACTCCTACTGCCCTTCAGGGCGTCGGGCGCGCACTGAACTTTGGCGCGGACCTGAGGCATCGCCGTTCCTCGCGTCAACGGTTCCTCTCCTCGCGAGGAATCAGCGCTCAATGCGCTGTTCCTCATTCGCGAGAGGGATTCGATCGGCGAGCGTCGGATGCCCGGGCATCGAGTCACTCCTCGGACTTGGATGCCTTCCCATCTCCTTCGGAGGACTTGCTCTCCTTCTCCCGACGCTCCTTGCGCGCGTAATCAGTCACGTACCATCCCGATCCCTTCAGGATGAAGCTGGTCTGCGAGATGATCTTCTCCAAGCGTCCTCCGCAGCTCTTGCAGCGCCTGAGCGGCTTGTCCGTCATCTTCTGAAGGACTTCCAGGTGTGCGCCGCATCTCTCACAAACGTACTCGTAGATTGGCATCCTCGCTCCACCTCCTTGCTCGGGTGTTGCCGAAATTCGTTCAAACCGAAATTTTAGCCGAGGCGAGTCGTTCCTTCAAGCGCATGCACCGCTCACGAGCGAGCAGACGATTCCGAGGGCGCGCTCTCGATGGCCGTGGTCAAAGCATCTGCGCGTGTGATGGCCCATTTCAACAGAGGTGGGGTCAACAGCGTCGTCACCATCACCATAATGACGATCGCGGAGAAGATCGGGGGGGTCACGATCCGCTCCCCTTGCACGGTGAGCGTCATGCCGATGCTCGCGACGATCAAGCCGACTTCGCCGCGAGGGATCATCCCCAGCCCGATGGCCAGCCGATTCACCCCACGCTCCCACACGGCCAATCCGCAAGCTTGCTTACCGAGGATCGCCGCCAAGGTCACCAGCGCTGCGAAACCAAGGATGTCCGTGCGTCCGAAGCTGGAGAGGTCCACGCGGATCCCCATGAGCACAAAGAAGACGGGGACGAAGACCGTTGTGAGAGGACGCAAGGCCTCTTCCAACCCATGCTCTCCCCGATCCAGGAAATCGCGGTAGTGCACCCGATCGAGCAACAAACCAGCCGCGAATGCGCCGACAATCGTCGCCAGACCGATGGCGCTGGCCACATAGGCCATCAGGAAGCAGAAGGAGAGGCTCGTCACCAAAAGCATCCCATGCACGCGCAGCTTCGAGGCCAGGTGAAAGAGTCTCGGAGAGAGGCGTTGGCCGATCCAGATAGCGCCGAAGAGGAAGCCCACGGATTTCGCGACGATCCACAGGAGACTCCCAATCGGCAGCTCCGTCGCTCCCCGATTGGCCGCGCGAATCATCCCGCTGACGATGGCGAGCACAAGGAGCCCTAAGACGTCATCAATCACCGCCGCTCCGAGGATGATGCGCGCCTCCGACGTCGCCAGCTTTCCCAGATCTCGGAGCACGCGGGCCGTGATCCCTACGCTCGTCGCGCAGAGCACAGCGCCCACGTAGACATGCACGAGCCGGTGCGCTCCTGGCAGGAGCCAGGACGAAACGCCCCATCCGAGGAGAAAGGGCGTGATGACTCCCACGACCGCCACTGAGAATGCTGAGAGCCCTACGGCTTTCATCTCCGCGATGTCCGATTCCAATCCGACCTCGAAGAGCAACAGGATGACCCCCAATTCGGCGAGAATCGCCAGGATCTCCTCGTTCTTTAGGAAATCGAGCCCGTGAAAGCCCAGAAGCGAGAGATTCCCCAGGAGCATGCCCACGATCAACTCCCCAAGAACTGCTGGTTGGCGGAGGCGTTCGAAGATCTCGCCCCCGAGTTTCGCCCCGAGCAAGATCAAGATCAATGAGAGGAGCACGCGCGCGACCACCTGGTGATGCTCTGCGTTCGAGGGCCCTTCCTGGCCGAAGGCCACACTGGTGAGCGAAAGCAGAAGAATGAGAACGAGCCACCTCTTCATAGGGGGAGAAGTGTACACGAGGCGGCCCGGTTTCGCCACGATACGCGCTGTCGGATGATCCGGGACGCCGGTCGAGGTTCATTCAGCTACTAGCATTGCAGATCAAAAGGGCTACGGAGCAGAGCGCTCCGCGACCGTCGGGCGTCTGGACCCAGCACCTGTTTGAGCTTGCAACGAACGGGACGAGCGCTCGTGTATCAAGTTCGGGACGACTCGCCGAAATGATCCTTCGCGAAACGCCGCACGAAATTGAGGAATGAAAGTTCGATGCGCTCTCTTCCAGGAGCGGAAGCGCACGACGCCGTGCAGAGGAGGAAAGTCCCGAAGGACTTCCCTCCTTGAACTTGCAAGGGGCTTCCGAGCTAACTCCCTTCTCCGTATTGTTCCTCGTACATTTGCTTCAGGCGCTGCACCACCATGGGATCGGCGAGGGTCGTCGTATCGCCCAGGACACGTCCTTCGGAGATGTCGCGCAAGAGCCGCCGCATGATCTTCCCCGAACGCGTCTTCGGAAGCTCGGCCGTGAAGAACACAGCGGCCGGACGTGCCAGCGCGCCGATGCGGGTGACGACATAATTCTTCAAGGCGTCCCCAAGTTCGGCCGTTATTGGAACTCCCTCCCGGATCGTGACGAAGGCGACAGGGACTTGTCCCTTGACCTCGTCCGATCTTCCAATGACGGCGGCTTCAGCGACGGCCGGATGCTCCACCAGCACGCTCTCCAACTCCATCGTGCTCAACCGATGTCCGGCGACGTTGATGACATCGTCCACGCGTCCGAGCAGCCAGAAGTATCCGTCCTTATCTCTGACGGCAGCATCTCCTGTGAAATAGACGCCTGGGAAGCGCGACCAGTAGACCTGCACGTATCGCTCCGGATCTCCCCAAATCGTGCGCGACATCGAGGGCCATGGGCGCGTCAGGATCAGATAGCCGGGAACCTCTGGCGGACACGATCGGCCCTCCTCATCCACGACATCGGCGAAGATCCCAGGCAAAGGTCGTGTCGCCGATCCTGGCTTCAACGGCGTCAATCCTGGAAGCGGCGAGATCAAAATGCATCCGGTCTCCGTTTGCCACCAGGTATCCACGACGGGACAACGCCGACCGCCGATATGTTCCCAGTACCAAATCCACGCCTCGGGATTGATCGGTTCCCCTACCGTCCCCAACAAACGCAGCGAAGAGAGATCATGTCGTCGCGGATATTCTTCTCCCCATTTCATGAACGAGCGGATGGCCGTCGGCGCCGTGTAGAAGATATTGACGCGGTATTTCTCGACGAGCGCCCACCACCGATCGCGGTCGGGATAATCCGGTGCGCCTTCGTACATGACCGTCGTCGCTCCGTTGCACAGCGGGCCGTAAACGACGTAGCTATGGCCTGTCACCCATCCGATGTCGGCCGTGCACCAGTAGATGTCCTCGTCGCGCACGTCGAAGATCCACTTGTGCGTGGCGGCGACGCCCACCAGATACCCCCCTTGGACATGGAGCTGCCCTTTCGGTTTCCCCGTCGTGCCGCTCGTGTAGAGGATATAGAGCGGATCTTCGCTCTCCATCTCCTCGCATGGGCATTCGAGCGGCGCGTGTTCCATCAACCGATGCCACCAGTGATCGCGCCCTTCATGCATGGGGACGTGCGTAGCGTCCATGACGCCGCGATGCACGACGACGACGTGCTCTACGCCCGGGCACTCGGTGAGGGCTTCATCGGCGTTGCGCTTGAGCGGGACGATCTGACCACGTCGCCATCCCCCATCGGCCGTGATGAGCACTCGGCTGCCGGAATCGTTGATGCGATCGCGCAGCGCTTCTGCCGAGAAGCCGCCGAAGACGACGCTGTGAATCGCTCCGATGCGGGCGCAAGCGAGCATGGCGATGGGCAACTCGGGAATCATGGGGAGGTAGATCGTCACGCGGTCGCCGCGTCGCACGCCGAGCGATTTGAGGACGTTGGCGAACTTCTGCACCTCGCGATGCAGATCTTGATACGTCAACACGCGCTCTTCGCCCGGCTCTCCTTCCCAGATGATCGCGGCTTTCGTACGCCGCCATGTTTGCACATGCCGATCCACGCAGTTGTAGCAGACGTTGAGCCGACCGCCGATGAACCATCGGAACCAAGGAGGCGATGTTCCCGGCTTGGGCGGCGTCCATTGGAGCACGTGCTCCCACGGGTGGAACCAATGGACGAATTCTTCGGCCACGCGTCCCCAAAAAGCCTCGGGATCACGTGCCGCCTCCTCGTAGAGATGCTCGTCACGAATCCACGCCCGCTCGCGAAAAGCGGTCGGAGGTTCGATGACCCGTACTTGAGATAACAAGGCATCTACGGTTCGCGTCGCATCCATCGTCGTGCTCTCCTCGCCATGGTGATCGAGAGGCTCTTCCCAGGAAGCCCCCTTCTGTCGGAGGCTAAATTGTGCACGCTCAGAAAGCGAAAGTCAATCCGGTATTTGGAAGAGCGCGCGACATTCCCCGACACCCCGTGCCGGGATCATACGGTCGAAGAACGACGCGGACGGTATTCGGCGATCTTTCCGGCGATGGCCGATGCCGCGACCGTGAGGGGGCTCGCGAGATAGAGCTGCCCGGGACCGCTGCGACCGGGGAAATTTCGATTCTGCGCGCTGATGGCCACTTGATCGCGGCTCGTCGTCGCGCCTGGACCGGCATTGATGCAGGCGCCGCAACTGGGCTCGATCACGATCGCTCCCGCTTGTCGGAACAATTCCAGATACCCCCGCTCGGCGCAATATTGACGGACATCCTGCGAACCGAATTGGATGTAGAAACGCACCTCGGGATGCACACGTCGACCTTCGGCGAGCGCTTCGGCCAATACGCGCGCGTACATGTCCATATCGGCCTTCTTCCCCGCCGTGCATGAGCCCCCGTAGGCGATGTGAATCTTCACTTCGCGATCGAGGCACGCGATCTCGATGCCATTGCCGGGATCGCCAGGCAGCGCGAGCATGGGACGAATCATCGAGGCATCCAGTTCGATCACATGCGCGTATTCGGCATCGGGATCGCTCTGGAGATCCTCGATCAATCGTTCCGCCTCAGCGCGGGAGAGACCGCGCCGCTCGACCAGAAAGTCCACCGTTTTCTCATCCGGAGCGACGATCCCGGTGAAGCCACCGATCTCCGCGGCCATGTTCGTCAGTGTCGCTCGCTCATCTATATCGAGCGCGCGGATGGCATCGCCGGCATACTCGATTACTTTGCCGATCGCCCGGCCGCTTCTCACGTAGTCAAGGCGCAGAATCGCCAAGACGAGGTCTTTCGCCGTGACGTTCTCCGGTAGTCGTCCTCGAACGAGGACTTTGACCGATTCGGGCACGCGCACGCGCACATCGCGCGTGATCCAGGAATTGAAGAGATCGGTCGTGCCCACGCCGAAGGCGAGGGCGCCGATCGCTCCCGAATGCGGCGTGTGGGAATCCGAGCCGACGATCACTTGCCCCGGCAGCGCGTATCGTTCGAGGACGATGCTGTGGCAGATCCCTTCGGAACCCTTACGATCGCTCAATTCCCCGTGATAGCGAATCCCTTGCTTACGGGCGAACTCCTCCTGCTTGAGCTTGAGCTGGTGAGCCAAATCCAGCAGGCCCATGGCGCGTCGCTCCGGCGGCATGACTTCGTCCAGGAACGTCAAGTGGTCGCGGAAGAGGAGGATCGAATCGGGATCGGCGACGCGCTCCTCTTCGCCGACGTAGCGCTCGAAGAAGATAGCGGCCATTGGCGTCACATATTCGTGGCTGAAGCGCCAATCAGCGCGCACGAATCCCGCATCGCCCGGACGTACGGCCGGCACGCCCACGCGATCCTGCGGCAAATCCACGACCATGTGACGCGCCAGGATCTTCTCCGCGAGCGTCATCGGACGCGGTTCGGTCCGAATCGGGGGAATGGCGACCTGGCCTTGGAGGCGCGCGACGTTGAAGGGAAACAAGCCGCCGAATTCCACGATCTGCCGCGTGATCTCATCCTCACCCTCAGTGAAAGCGGAGAGCGGGATTTCTTCCCCGCGTCGGATCTTCTCGATGAGATCGAAATTCGTCGTCGTCAGTAAGCCCAAGTTTTGGCAATTTTGCTTGTAAATGCGTTCGATGTTCTCCGCGATCACGACACGGATGCCCGCGGAGAGTTCAGCGAACGGAGCTTGCTCGCGGCTGCTCCCCTTGCCTCGTCGTTTGCCCGAGACCGATGCGACGAACCCCCCGCGTTTGACGTCGCCCCGGCCGATGGGGAATTGATCGCCGGCTTTCAAGCCGATGTAAGGGAATTCGCCGAGCGTTTCGTCGAAATAGAAGCAGACGTAGGCGGGCGTGATCTCGTCCGTCGAAATGTCATCCCGCAGTTTCATCTCCGGCGTCCATGCGAGATCCTCCCCGGCCAACTGCCGACGAATGAGATCGGGGTCTTCGGTGAGGAAGAGGATTCTCCCCGTGAAGCGCACAGTGGCCGGACGCCGCGTGATCGGACGATCGAGAAGCCGACGGATCATAGACGCTTACCCCTCGCCAGCATCGCTTGTGTTGACCTTTCATCATAGCACGAAGCCTCTCCCGAAGGGGAGGCGATGGCTCCCTCATCCGCATTCGACGGGGATCTCCGTGTCGAGAGCTTCGACGATGAGCGTTTTCCCGTTGCCCGCTGGCTTGGGGTAGGCGAGAAATGGCCGAAATGCGCAGCTCGATTCCCGCATGGTGAAGCATCCTCATTACGAGCTGGAGCGCCGATGGGGGGCAAACTCTGTCTCCTCGAAATCTGTGGGGGCGGGGAAGCGCCGTCGGGAGAGTCCGCGTTTCATCCTCGTGGTCTTCTCATCGTGCGCCTCACCACCTTTCGCGCCGTGACGTGCTTGAGTAGCTCACCGCGGCGCAGGAAATACGTGGGCGCAGCGCGTCCCCGACTGAAGAGCTTTTCCGCCTGGTCGTCCCAATGCGGGCTCTTCGGATCGTCGCTGTGCCCCAGGGGGACGACCGAATATGACCGAGGCGGTTTCGTCAGGATGACGACGTGCGTCGCCGATTGTCCGGCGCGTCCGAGCATCACCTCGCCCGCGGGGACGAAGGTGATGGCGCGCGGAGTCGCCATCCCCACATTGTTCGGTTCTCGATTGAGAGAGCCGCCTCCGACAGGCCATGTTCGCGTCCCGCCTTCGCGGCCGACGCGGAAATATCGCCCGTAGGGGACGCGAAGCGATCCGAACGTCGCCCTGAGCCATTTCGCTGCGCGCGCGAGCGCCTCGAGAAGCTCAGCGTCGGTCACCGTCGGCGGGGGATCAACGCGAGGAGCGAGCATCGGGCCGAGCGCTTTCTTGAACGCGTAGAACGCGAGCGCGCCCTCGGAATCGGGATCGCTGCGCCGGTTCCAGCGTTGGATCAATTCGTAGACGATGGCCACCTCCGGTGATTTCGCCGACTCGGGCGCTCGTTCCCATGCCTCTCTCACTCGCGCTTGCCACAGCTCAGCGTGCCAAACGCCGGTATCGAAAGCGAGGGCGAGCGCTTGTTCCTCGGTGACGCGCGTCGCCGCGTCCAACAGTTCCGTCACGCGTTCGCCGCGTTGATGGCGCGGCGCCGTGCGGCTCGCGTTGTAGATGTACGGGATGTACCGCTCCGGCACGAGGGGACTCTCCCGCATCATGGCGAATGGCGTCACGTTGCAGTTGTGCATGTAGCCGGAAGGGGGATTCTGAAGCTGCACGAGATCGGAGAACGGATGAATCCCGCGCCATTCGGTGGCAGCCGTGTGTCCGGGAATGGGACGACTCGGATCTACGCCATCAGGCCGGATCGGCACGCGCCCGACGCGGGCGTAATAGAGGTCGCCCGAGGTGCAGGCGATCAAGACGTTCTGCGCCATGAGTTGAAGGCGCGCCAACGCGCGTTTCATCTCCTCGACATCGCGCGCCATCAGCATCTCGAAGATTTGGTCCATCAGCTCCACTTCCTCCGCGTAGGGGAGCGCCACCGCGTAAGCTTTGTGACCGAGGCGGGCGATGATCGGCCCGTGGTGCGTCTCCTCGATCTCGATGGTCACCCATTCCACGCGATCTCCTCGGCGAACGCCGATCCGCTCCGCGCGCACGCGCATCGGACGCCATTCCCCGTCATAGCGATATTGGCGCGGATTCTCGGGGTTGACCTCTTCCTCGTAGACATCGGCCGTGTCTGGTCCTCCCGTGGTCATTGCGATGGAACAGTGCGCGCTATGTCCGAGCGCGGGGAGGGGAGTGCCGAGGATCGCGACGCCGGCGACGGCCAAGGTGCCTGCGTATATGCGGAGTTGATAGAAACGGAATTCGCCGTACCAACTGAGATGCGGATCAATGATGGCGATGGGCGCGCGCATCGCTGTACGCCACGGGGCAATGAGCATCGCGTTCGAGCCACGATCCGCGAGATCGAAACTGCTCGGCGACCTTCCCCACAGATTCCGGAGTTCGGCGGGAAGCCCCGATGGGACATCGGGAGTGATCCCGACCCGACGCAGATCGGCCAAGGCTTCGCCGACAGGCCATCCGAAGATGATGAAGCGTCCGAGGGCGACGACGTGCCATGGCTGGATCTCCGGCGCCCACGCGGGCACTTTTTCCGGATGTTCCCTCATGTACGCCTTCACCCCTTCGATGAAGGCCTCGATCACGGCTCGCGTCTTCGGGGTGAGGCGGTGATAGTTCGCGCGACTCACCTCGGCGTGTCGCCACAAGCGTTGTTCGTAATCTTGTCGGAAGAATTCTGGACCGAAGGCTTCGGCCATCGTTCCCGTCGCCCGGCGATAGTTCTTGAGCAACTCTTCGAGTCGGTCTTCCGCTTGCGCGTAGCCGACAGCATAGGCCGCCGTCTCCACATCCGGAGCGAAGATGTGAGGAACGCCGAAATCATCTCGGTAGATGAGCGCCGAAGCCCTGCGTGCCGCGCTTTGCGAGGACGCGCCGCTTCCGACGGGAGGAAGCAAGAGAAGTCCGAGGATCGCCCAACGGAGCCATCGAGCGTGCGTCATACGACTCAATAGCCCACCGGCTTTCCATCCATGCGCGGATCGGAAGCCCCCAAGCGCATGCCCGTCTCCGGCTCGATCATGATGGCTTGCACATCGCCCATGTAACGAGGCCTCTCCGTCAAGGTGTGCCCGCGCGCTCGGAGCGCTTCGATCGTATCCCGTGAGAGCCCGAAGGGCTCGTAGACGATCTGATCCGGCATCCATTGATGATGCACGCGAGGCATTGCGACGGCTTGCTGAAGATTCATCCCAAACTCGATGACGTTGAGGATGACCTGCAGGACGGTGTTGATGATCGTCGGGCCGCCCGGACTACCCAACGCCAGCCATGGCTTACCGTCTTTGAGCACGATCGTGGGCGTCATCGCCGAGAGCGGACGCTTGCGAGGGGCGATCTGATTGGCTTCGCTCTGGAGGAGTCCGAACATGTTGGGCGCGCCCGGCTTGCTCGTGAAGTCATCCATCTCGTTGTTCAAGAGGAATCCCGCTCCGCGAACGGTCACTCCGCTTCCGTAGCTGCCGTTGAGCGTGTATGTATTGGCGACGACATTACCCGCCGCATCCACGACGGTGAAATGCGTCGTTTGTTCGGATTCGTAAGCGAAGGCGTCGCCTCCGGTGAGCGTGGCGCTGGGAGTCGCACGTTTGGGGTCGATCGTTCGACGCAACGCCTCCGCATATCGGCGCGAGGTGAGTCCCTTCACCGGAATGCGCGCGAAGTCCGGATCGCCAAGGAAGCGCGCGCGATCGGCGAACGCGCGCCGCATCGCCTCGACGAGCAGATGCACGTACTCAGCGGAATTATGACCGAGCGCGCGCAAGTCGAAGCCTTCCAGGATATGCAACATTTCGATCAGGGCGACGCCGCCAGAGCTGGGCGGGGGGACAGTGATGATCTCATATCCGCGATAGGTCGTGCGCAACGGCTCGCGCTCGACGGCGCGATAGTTCTTCAGGTCCTCGAGCGTGATCAATCCCCCTCCGGCTTCCATCTCAGCGACGATGCGGCGCGCCGTCTCACCCTCGTAAAACTCTCGCGGACCGTGCTCGATGAGCCGTCGAAGAGTGTCGGCTAACTCTGGTTGGCGAAAGACCTCGCCCTCTTCGTAGTAGCGTCCATCGCGAAGGAAGATGCGCCGGCTTTCGGGAAAGCGAGACAGGAGTCGTGCGGCTCGCTTCAAGCTCTCGGCCTCGAAATGGGTGAGTACGACGCCTTCGCGCGCGAGTCGTTCGGCGGGCCGGCAGACGTCCGCCCAGGACATCGTCCCATATTTTTCGAGAGCGAGCGCCATGCCGGCGACCGTTCCCGGGACGGCGACGGCGCGATGTCCGACGGTCGAGGCTTCGGGAATGATCTCGCCCTTCTCGTCCACATACATATCGCGGTGCGCGCGAGTCGGTGCCGTCTCTCGATAATCAATCACGGTCGTTCGCCCATCGGCCAGGCGAATGAGCATGAAGCCTCCTCCTCCCAGATTCCCCGCTGCCGGATGCACGACGGCGAGCGCCAGCGCAACCGCCACCGCCGCATCCACAGCATTCCCTCCGCGCTGCAGAATCTCCACGCCCACGCGCGAAGCGATCTCATGCGTGGACGCCACCAGACCATGCCGAGCGCGAACGGGCCGCCCGCCGAACGCGCCCGTCGGTAGTGGCTCCAGCATCACCGCCAATGTCAACGCCCATACGAGTTTTCCTTTCCCCATCTCGCCCCTCCGGAAGCGGTCACTGCCGAAGATCGTGCTGCCGCATACGGGGGGCATTATACTCGAAAATCCCCCGCGGGCGCATACGACGGTCGGGCTCAAACGACGCGCGCCGCGAGCCCTCTCGGGGAGCGAATCCTTCGTTCCCCCTCGCGGGCTCGCTGGCTTCGGTATTCACTGCAAGTCTTCTTCGTCGCTGGTGGCCTCGATGCGCGCCCGTTGTCGTCCGACGTGAAGATGATCGTAGTGGAGCATGGCGTTGAAGAGGAGGAAGAAGCTGCCTTGCGTTTGCTGTCGCCACATCGGATTGTTCGCGAACAGGAGCACGTGTCCTCTGCCGACGGGGACATCAATGACGGCGGGACGATTCGCCAGCTCGCGGCCTCCGGCAAGCATCCCGGCGATGAGCAGGTCCCGCTCTTCGGCGAAGCGCAAGACGATGCGCGGTCGCGCCTCCGGCGGAGGGAGGAATGCGCGCACGAACTCGCTCACTTCTTCCGGGATTCCCGATTCCTCTCCCGGACGCGGAGAGGGTGGCGGCGGCACATACGGTCGTCCTTGGGGGATATCGGGATCGGTGAGCGAGCCACGTCCGCTCGGTCGCCCAGTCGGTTGTTGCTGTTGCGCGCCGAAAGCTCCGCTTCCTCCGCCCAGGCCGCCAGTCAGGCTCACTTGAAACACGGGCGCTTGATTGAAGTACACGGCGAGGTGATCCCCGTAGCCGTAAGCGATGGGGCTCCGCCTGTCGGCGAACACGGCGCGATACACGCCGCCGCGCGCTTGCAGCTCGCGCGTTTGAACGATGGAGACGCCTTGGATCAATCCGTAGTCGATGGGGAGGGCGGCATTACTTCCGATCGTGACGAACAGTCCTCCCTGCTCGATGAAGCGCTTGAGGTTGACCATACCTTCCAGCTCGATCCCTCCTCGGATGTCATCCGTTTGGTCTGGGGATGTGCCGATGTTCGGCGTCAGGTCGCTCTTCTTCCACGGGATGGGATCGCCGCGCTTCGGGAGGCCGTTGACGATCGCTTGCGCACTGCCTGGAGTCGGTCCCAGGATGATCACGTCGTACTTGTCGCGGAGGTTCGGCGTGTCGCGCAGCACGTGCACGGAGACGTAGTCGTAAGGGATTTGCAAGCGATCGAAGGCGAGACGGAACCAGCCTTCGTTCTGCGTGTTCGTCCACGTGTGCACGAGCGCGATGCGCGGTACGGCGATCGGATGGGTGGGCACTTTCGGCAACTCCTCGACGGCATATACGGTGAGGCCGAGGTCTGCAATCGCTTGTTCGAGACGCGCGCGCAAGTCCGGCGGATTCCCCTCGGTCGGGATGATGAACGAACCAGCATTGAACGCGCGACCGAGCGCTTCAAATGGTTCTTCAGCGGCGAGCATGCGCACGTCCCTCAACCGGAAGCGAAATGTCGCCAGGGTGTTGTCCGTGTTGTGATTGATGAGGTATCCGGCCGTCGCCGCCGGTCCGATGATTCGCCCCCGAACCTTCACATCCGAGGTCAGGAGGGTCATCGGGGCTTTCAAGATCGCCGTGTCCGTCACGCGCACAGTCCGCACGTTCTTCAGGGCCCCGAGCGACCAGCCCGTATCATCGTAGGGGCGCGGATCGTTCGGATTGTAATACTGCGTATCGAGCAACATATCGGCCATGCGGCTGTAGGGTTGATCCATGCGGATAATGTAGCTGCCGGGTGGGAAAGTGACCTTCTTCTCCTCTCGCCCGTCGGTCACCGTCACTTCGATCTCGCGGTCCGCCGTGTGGACTTCGACGCCTTGTAACCGAAGGAGGTTGACGAGTTCCGCGCATTCGACCGGGCGCGGATCATCGGCCGGAATGACCCACGCCGCCGGGCCTTCAGTGGTCGCCTTCAATACCGAGCGCTTGCTCTTGAGATAGAAATTGTGCAAGAACCGCTCCTTGTTCCGCGCCACGAAGTTCATCGCGAAGAGCAAAGCGCTCTGCTGCAGATTGATATTGTTGCGAAACGACCAGCGAACACGCGGCAGTGGAGGATTCGGCCGGTACCATGTCCGCGTCGTTTGCGCGGCCGGAACAGTACGCTCGCCTGTGTCCGCTCCGCGCCCACCGAAGGTCTCGTAGAATCGCCCGATCGCATTGTGTCCATTGGCGACATAGAACATGTAGTTGGGCGCCCATCCGTCGTAGAATCCATGCGTCCACACTCCGGGCACGCCCCGCTTGGTCATCTCCTCGATCTCGTGATAGGCCAACAGGTGCCATTCGTTGATCAAGATCGGGTCAATCCACGCGTTATATGGCCCCGTTCCCGTCGAGGTGTAGAGGAAGGGGACCGATTCGTGTAGATCGTGCAACACCTGCGGATGCCACTCCAAGAAAGTCCGCATCATATGTCGGCTGAGCGCCAGCGAGAGTGACATCATGTCGCGATTGTTGTCGTGAGCGACGTACTTCCCCCAGTAGATCAAGTTCGGCGCGGGCTTATTGGGATTGGCCTTGCGATAGTTGTAGAGATCGACTTGGCGGTCGCGTCCGTCCACCTCGACGACAGGCGTGATGAGCACGATCAGATTCTTTCGGATCTCCTGGATGAAGGGCGTCTCCTCGACGGCGAGCCGATAGGCCAGCTCCATGAGCATCTCGGGCGAGCCGGTCTCCGGCGAATGGATCGCGCCAGTCGCCCAATACATGGGCAGTCCTTCGGCGATCAACCGCTTGGCCTCTTCGTCGGTGAGCGTGCGCGGATCGGCCAGTCGAGCCGTGATCTCTTTGTAGCGCTCCAGCCGGCGCATATTCGCGTCATCGGAGATGACGACCAAAATCATCTCTCGCCCTTCTTCCGAATAGCCCATTGTGAAGACCTTCACCCGCGGCGTCGCTTTCTCCAACTCGCGCATGTAGCGGTAGATGTCCTTCGTGTACGTCAGCTTATTCGGTGCGCCGATGATGTAACCGAGCACTTTCTCCGGCGTGGGCACCGTATCGGAAGCCGGCAGATGATCTACCAACTCGGTCAGGAAGAATGGCTCGGTCGTATATTCGCGGATCTTGGCCGTGTACCCCTCATCGAGTTTCTGAGCGGCCGGAGTGGGCCGCGCTTTCTCCTTCGTTTGGGGAAAGACTGAGGGAGCGAGGATGAGGGCACTCGCAAGGAAAAGCGAGAGGCTTCTTCCGAGCAGTCTCCTCTTATGCTTCATGACGTTTCCCTCCTTAGTTTGTTCTCGCCGTGCGCCCGCTCACGTCGGCGGAGCGGGGAACACAAGCGATCGCCCAATGGGGACGCGACATGGTGCGTTCCTCTTCGGAGTCCCGGAAGGAGCGCGCAAAGGGACGACTCCTCTCCTGGCGAGAGACGGAGGTGGGAGAGCAAGCGCTGTCCGAACCGTGACTCCCGCGCGCCATGTCTAATCGCCACTCTTGGGGCTGATTTCAACTTCGCGCTCTTCGCGCTCGAACAGAGGGGCGACGGCACGCGAATGAGCGGTGACCTGACGCCCTCCGAAGATAGCGCCAAGCGGCCGTCGCACCAGTTCGAGCGTCACGCGCAGGCGTTCCGCCAACGTTCGCCAGAAGGCCATCGCGCCGATGTCATCGAAGATCGAATACGCCACCGGCGTGACAATCAGCGTCAACAGCAGACAGAGCGATTGTCCACCGATGACGACGACGGCGACGGCCCGTCGCTCTTCAGCGCCCGGACCGGTCCCGATAGCCATCGGGATCATGCCAGCCACCAGCGTGAGCGTCGTCATCAAAATCGGACGCAGCCGATCGCGATTCGCCTGCAGGATGGCCGAAAGCCGATCCATCCCCTGCGCGCGGAGCTGGTTCGTGTGGTCGATCTGAAGGATCGCATTCTTCTTGACCACGCCGAAGAGCACGAGGAATCCCAGCGCGGAGTAGAGATTGAGCGTGTTGCCCGTCGCCCAGAGCGAGAGCAAGGCGAACGGCGCCGAGAGCGGCAGCGAGAGCAGGATCGTGAACGGATGCACCCAGCTCTCGAATTGCGAGGCCAAGATCATGTACATGAAGATGACCGACAGCAGGAATGCCCAGACGAATTCGCGGAAGGTGCGCTCCAGCTCGCGCCCGCGTCCGGCGATGCTGATCGTATAGGCGGGGGGCATGTTCAACTCCGCCGCGGCCGCGCGCAGCGCTTGGAGGCGATCGGCCAAACCATAACCTGGCGCGACCTGCGCGCGCAAACTGACTTGCCGTTGCCGATCCAAGCGATCGATTCGCGAGGCGATGCGCGCCGGGACCAACCGCACTACGTTGTCCAACCGCACCAATCCCCCGCCGCGGCTCGGCACGTACAAGCGCGAGATCGTCTGTGGATCGTTGCGGTCGCCCTCGGTCAATCGAAGTTGGACATAGTAGTCCTCATTGAGCGTCGGATCGAGGAACCGCGAGACCCTCTCATCCCCGCCGACCATGATGCGCAACGCCGTTGCGATGTCCTCGGTGGAAACGCCGAGTGCCGCCGCGCGATCCCGATCGATCTCGACGCGCAATTCGGGCTTATCCAGCTTCAGTGTCGTGTCGGCATCTACGATGCCCAGCGCATCGGCTTGCTGCCGCAGGCGTTCCGCATAGGCGGCGAGCTGCTCGAGATCCGGACCTCGGATGACGAAATCGATGTCGAAATTGCCTCCGCCGATATTGAACGAGGGGGCATTGCGCACCGCAATTCGGAGATCGGAGTACTTACGCAAACGGCGACGCACCTCTTGCATGACATCGCGTTGCGTGTAATTTCCGCGAAACGCATCGAGCGGGCGCCCTTTGAGCGTCTCGCGCCAGAGGCGCGCCAAGGAGAATCGCCGCTCTTCGTGAGGAGCGATGCGGACGTAGACGCTCCCCTGATTGACGTTGCCGAGAAATCCCCCGCCGGCCGAGGCGAGGACCAAACGCACGCCTCGCGTCGCTCGCAGGTCGGCCTCAATAGCTCGCATGATCTCATCCATGGCGGCGATGCTCGTGCCCTCGGGAGCCGTCACATTGACCTCGAATTCCGCCTCATCCACGTCGCTGGGGATGTATTCCTGGCGCAGGATCTGGTAGAGCGGGATCGAAGAGAGCATCACCAGGACGGCCGCCCCGGCGACGAGCACCCGATGACGCATGGCGAAGGCGAGGATGGCCAGGTATCCCCGTTCCAATCCGGCGTAAAAGCCAGTTCGCGATCTGGCGACACCGGTATTCCCGGAAGCATCCTCAGCGCGCAACAGGCGCGCGCTCAGCATCGGCGTCAGCGTAAAGGAGACCAAGAGGCTGACCATCACGGCCACCGCCGCCGTGATGCCGAATTGATAGAGGAAGCGCCCCGAGATCGAGGACATGAAGGAGACGGGGATGAAGATGACGGCGAGGCTGAGCGTCGTCGCCGTGACGGCGAGGCCGATTTCGGCCGTCGCCGCGCGCGCCGCCTCAAGAGGGCGCATCTTCTTCTCTTCGACGAAACGGAAAATGTTCTCCAGGACGACGATGGCGTCGTCAATGACGATGCCGACCATGAGCACGAGGGCCAGCATCGTCACGCTGTTGAGGGTGAAATCCAAGGCGCGCATCATGCCGAAGGTGGAGATGACCGAGGCGGGAATCGCCACGCTCGCGATCAACGTCGAGCGCCAGCTCCGCATGAAGAGGAGAACGACCAAGCAGGCCAACAGACTGCCGGCCAGCAGATGCATGTTGATCTCATGGAGCGCCGCGTAGATGTACCGCGACTGATCCCGGATGATCTCCATCCGCACGTCGGGCGGGAGCTGCGCCTGGACGCGCGCCAGTCGGGCTTTGACCCCTTCGATGACCGCGACTGTGTTGGCTCCGGACTGGCGTCGGATTTCGAGCGTCACCGTCGGGACGCCATTCAGTCGAGCGAACGAGCGTTGCTCTTTCGTCCCATCTTCCGCCCACCCGATGTCGCGCACGCGGATGGGCATCCCGTTGATGGTGGCGATGACCAGATCGTCGAACTGCTTCGGATCGGTGAGGCGCCCCATGGTGCGGAGCGTCTGCTCATGCGGCCCAGCCGTCACGTTGCCGCCCGGGATGTCCGCGTTCTGACGCGCGATGGCTTCCCGCACGGCCGTGATCGGAATCTGGTAGGCCGCCAGCCGATGGGCATCAATCCAAATATTGATGGCACGCTCCAAGCCGCCGACCACGCGCACTTCGCCGACGCCTTCGGAGCGCTCCAGTTGCCGCTTCACGATCTTGTCGGCCAATTCGGTCAACTCCCGCAGCGGCCGATCGGCTGAGAGAGCAATCGTCAGCACTGGAGAGAGGTCATTGTTGAACTTGGAGATGATGGGCGGTTCCGCGTCGCGCGGCAGATCCCGCAGCACCGTCGCCACGCGATCGCGGACATCTTGAGCGGCAGCGTCAATGTCACGATCCAGATTGAAGGTCACGATGACAATCGAGACGCCGGGGCCGGAGATGGAGCGCAGCTCGTAGATGCCTTCGATCGTGTTGACGGCCTCTTCGATGCGTTGCGAGACTTGCGTCTCGACCTCCTCAGGCGATGCGCCGGGCAAGACCGTGCGCACGCTCACCGTCGGTAGATCCACTGAGGGGAAACGATCCACGCCGAGGCGAAAATAGCTCGCCGCGCCAACGACGACCAGAGCGAGGATGATATTCGTGGCGAAGACGGGACGTCGAATACAAATCTCCGCGAGTTTTTGCATGGGTTTCTCCTCCTGGTGTCACCAGCCGGTCACGATCGCTCGCGCACGGAGACGACGGCTTGCCCCGGCTGCAGATTACCTGGATCGAGGATGACCTCCTCCCCCGGTTCGAGTCCGGAGAGAATCTCCACCCTTTCCCCCGTGCGGCGACCGGTCATCACCCGCTTCTCAACAGCTCTCCCCTGTTGCACGACAAAGACCTTCTCCAATCCGGCGAAGCTCACAATGGCATTGGGGGGGACAACGGGCGCCGAGCGCCCTTCTCCGGTGAGGATCTCCACGCGCGCGAAGGCGCCCGGACGAAGCTGCCCGTTGTTACGCACTTCGGCCTCGACGACGAGCATGCGGTTTTGCAGTGCGATCGTCGGACTGAGGCGCACGATCTGGCCGGTGTAGATCGTGGGGTCGCCTTCGACCGTCACGCGCACGCGTTGTCCGGGGCGCACCCGGTGGGCTTCGCGCTCCGGAACCTCAGCGCGCAGCCGCAACGGATCCATTCGCACGATCGTCACCACGGGGGAGCCGACGGCGAGAAACTCCCCGACGCTCGTGTGCCGCTCTTGTACGACGCCATCAAAAGGCGCATAAAGGGCTGTATCAGCCAATTGTTGCCGTGCGAGCGCAAGCTCCGAGCGCCGCTGAGCGAGAAGCGCCTGACGATTGCGCACCTCCTCCAGAGCGTCCTGATAGCGGCCGAGCGCGACCTTATACGCCGCTTCGTCGGCGTCGAAGCGCGAGCGCGAGATGACGCCTTCTTCAAACAGCCGGGTCGAGCGTTCGTAATTGGCACGCGCTTCTTCTAAAACGGCACGCGCTTGGCGGACCAGCGCGGTCTGCTCGGGATCCACGCGATCGTCCGTCCCTTCCAGGGGCAATCCCAAACGCGCACGCGCCTGCGCCAATGCTGCTTCAGCTTGCTCCACGCGCAATTGGTAGTCGCGGGGTTCAATCTGGGCGATCAATTGCCCCTGGCGCACGACGCTGCCGAAATCCACGGTGATCATCTGCAACCGCCCGGGAACCTTCACCCGCAGCGTCGCTTGATCGTAAGCCGCCAGCGTCCCCATGACCGATATCGTATCCTCAAAAGGCCAAACCATGACGCGCGCCGTCCGCACAAGCTTCGGAGAGGCCGGATCGCCCACAATCGGGTTTTGCGCGCTCGAGGCCGGAGATCCGCTTCGACATCCGCTCAGAATCAAGGTCGCCCCAATGAAGAGCGCACCCATGAGGAAAGGCCTCTCGATCGTCCAAATGTCTCCCCATGAAGGTCTTGGTCGGCTTCTCCTCGCCCGCATGAAGTCTCTCCCTTCCGTTCACGTTGTTCCTCAGCTATAAGGAATACGCTTTTGCTCAGGTAAGCGTTACGCGCATAACGTCCAGCACGCTGATGCTGATGGGATGTGTTGACAGATTTTCTCAATGCGTGCTATAGTGGGCATCGTTACTGTCACATCCCAAACTAAGGAGGCGAGGAAGATGAAGGCGATGGCGATGAAGGCCGCGATGTCGTTCCTCATCCTCTCCATAGCCAGTCTATGGTGTGTCTTCGCGAACCCGCAGGGGTTCACGGCGACGCTTCGAGGGACAGTGAGGGATCAATCGGGAGCCGTGATCCCCGGCGCGACGATCATCGTTCGGAACGTAAGCAAGGGGTGGACGCGAACGGCGGTGACGAACAACTCGGGGGATTACGTGATCACGCAGTTGCCCGCCGATTCGTATGCCATCACGGCTCAAGCGACAGGATTCAAAACCGAGATCCGCGAGGGAATCGTCCTGCAAGTCGGACAAGAGGCGCGCTTGGATTTCACGTTAGTCGTTGGCGGGCTTGAGGAGCAAGTTGTCGTGACAGCGGGCGCACCGTTGGTGCAGTCGGAGAACGCGATGGTGGGGAATGTCATTGATGAGCAGAAGGTGAAGGAGTTGCCGCTCAATGGGCGGGAGTTCTGGCAACTCGCTCAATTAGCGCCTAATGTCTTCAATCCGCCTCAAGGCTCGACCCTTGGCTTTCGCGGCGGCTTCAACGTAGCGGGTAATCCGGAGGTCAACAATTACTTCCTGCTCGACGGCATTGACAATAACGATGAGACGACGATGCAACCGACGCATCGTCCCTCGGTGGATGGGATTCGCGAGTTCAAGGTCCTCACCGGGATCTACAGCGCCGAATACGGGCGGCATTCGGGAGGGCAGATCATCATCACGACGAAATCCGGGACGAACGAATTCCACGGCACCGTTTTCGAATTCTTGCGGAATGACAATCTCGATGCGCGTAACTTCTTCTTACGAGGGCCGAAGCCGGAACTCAAACGGCATCAATTTGGTTTCTCAGCGGGTGGTCCCATTGTTCGCGATCGCGCGTTCTTCTTTGTGACGTATGAGGGCCTGCGGCTGACCGAAGGGGTCGCTCGACTGGCCACCGTCCCGACGGAGAAGATGCGCCGGGGCGATCTCTCCGAGATCGCGACGCCCATTCGAGATCCGCAGACTGGGCAGCCCTTCCCTGGCAATCGGATCCCCGAGGATCGTATTCATCGGATCAGCCGCGCCCTATTGGATTTCTGGCCGTTGCCGAATCAGCCGGGATTGGCCAATAACTATGCGTTCAATGCTGTTCGGACTCAGAATCAGAATCAATTCTCCGTCCGCGTGGATCACAAGTTCTCGGAAGCGAACAGCTTCTTCGCGAGCTATCAATTCATGCAGCGCGAGAACTTCGAGCCCTCGAATCCACTCTGTGGCGATCGAGTCATCCCGGGATTTGGGTGCACGGAGCCCGAGCGCACGCAGCACATCGCCATCGTGGACACGCATGTTTTCTCGCCGCGCTTTTTGAACGAGTTCCGGATAGGGTACAACCGCTTGCGCACGAACCGCTTCCACGAGGACATGGCGCTGGGCAACATGGTGCAGAAGCTCGGCATTCCACAAGGCGGCCCCGATGGCCTTGCCGGGCCGGAGTTCTTTAACACGGGCTTGCCGCAGGTCCGCGTCTCGGGCTTCGCCATCATCGGAGGGCCGACCAATCTCCCCCAGGGACGGCGAACGAACACTTATCATATCGCCAATAGCGTGACTTATACGGGGGGCGATCATACGGTGAAGGCCGGAGCCGACGTGAAACGGTTCCTCTTCAACTCGTTCTTCACGCAGTTCGGTCGGGGCGATTTCTTCTTCAACGGACAATTCACTGGGAACGCGTTCGCTGACTTCCTGCTCGGATTGTTGCGCTCGACGTCGCGCGCCCCAGGCGAGCCGTTCTCCAACACCTATACGACGCAGGCGGGATTTTATGTGCAGGATGATTGGAAGGTTTCGCCCAAGCTGACGCTGAACATTGGCCTGCGCTATGAGCTGAACTTTCCCGAACTGGAGCGCGTCAACAAGATGTCGAGCTTCGATCCGAAGACCGGATTCGTCCCTGTCGCCGATGGACGCTTGATCAATGTGGATGCCAATGGGAACCTCGTCACCGTGGGGCGCTCGCCGTTCGGACGTCGGCTCTGGCGCTTGGATAAGAATAACTTCGCTCCACGGTTTGGTTTCGCTTATCGGATCTTCGGCGATAACCGCACGGTGCTTCGTGGCGGCTACGGGATCTTCTACAATCAGATTGTCGCGGGCAATGGGCTCTCGCAAATGTATCGTGGGATTCCGTTCCGCATCCGTCAGACGTTCACCAATACGACGACGCGTGTCCTGGCAACGTGGGAGAGGCCCTTCCCGCCGGGCGTAGCCGCCGGTGGCTTCACGCCGCACGGGATCAATTATGACTTTCCATCCGCCTATATGCAGCAGTGGAGCCTCGGGATCCAGCGCGAGGTGACCTCGGATCTTCTCGTCGAGGTGACATACCTCGGATCGAAAGGGACGCGCTTACCGTTACTGTTCGACATCAACCAGCCGGAACCGGGGCCTGGGCCGATCCAGGCGCGTCGTCCCTGGCCGCAGTGGAGCAACGTCTTCTGGCGCGATGCTGTTGGGACGTCCAGCTATCACGGATTTTCGTTGCGGATTGAGCGTCGCTTCGCCCAAGGGCTTTCGCTCCTCACTTCTTGGACGATCTCGAAGTCCATCGACCTTGGAGCACCGCCCTCGACTTCTGGCATTGGGGAAGCTGCTGTTCAAAATCCGAGGAACCTGAGGGCCGAACGCGGTCTCTCCGAGTTCGACGCGCGACATCGCTTCGTCACCAGCTTCGTGTACGAATTACCCATCGGGCGGGGTCGGCGTTGGCTCTCGACGGCCCATCCGGTTCTCGAGCACATCCTGGGAGGATGGCAGATAACGGGTATCCTCACGCTGCAATCTGGACGGCCGTTCACTGTGATCACGACTCGCGACATCTCCAATACAGGCGGCGAGAACCGTCCCTTCGTCGTGGGGAATCCCAAACTGAAGAAGCCCACGCCCGATCGGTGGTTTAACACGGACGCATTTTCTGACACCTTGCCGCCGGGGGTGTATGCCTACGGAAACGCCGGGCGCAACATCCTCATCGCTGATGGGATCAATAACCTCGACCTCGGACTCTTCAAGAACTTCCGCCTCGGAGAGGAACGTCGGCTTCAATTTCGGGCCGAGTTCTTCAATGCAGCGAATCACGCGAATTTTGGGATTCCGGAGCGGAATCGGGCCTCCTCGGCCTTCGGGAAAGTGAATGCGACGACGACGTTGAATCGGCAGATTCAATTCGGGTTGAAGTTCATCTTCTGAGAGCGAAGCGGGGGCCCTCATCATCAGGCCCCTGCTTTCTCACTCGTCACATCCTGACGGCGTCATCAACCATTGTGCGATCCCGCGCAGGCGAAGACGCGGGACATTGGTTCGGACGTCCCCTTGCGCCTATAATGTCTCTCGCGTGAAGATCTGCTTTTGTGAAGTTCGCGATTATTGTCCGCCGGAGAAGACGAGCGCGATGATGAGGCGAGTCATCCTTCGAAGAGAATGGCGAGGGATCATGGGAGTGATCGCAATGGCGATGCTTCTCGGGAAATGGCCGGGTGATCCTTCCCTCATGAGCGGAGAGCCCGAGGCGGGCTTGCCGACGGCGCAGGGCGCTCCTGTTCAAATCTCAGAAAGCGAGAGCACACTGCGGGCGCACGTGGATCGACTCTTCGCCGCATGGGATCGGTCGGGTTCTCCAGGATGCGCCATTGGGATCATCAAGGATGGGCAGCTCATCTATGCGCGCGGCTATGGCATGGCTAATCTCGAGCATGCGATTCCCATCACGCCTCAAACGGTCTTCGACATCGGCTCGACGGCAAAACAGTTCACGGCGGCGAGCATCGTGCTGCTGGAACAACAGGGAAAGCTCTCGCTGGACGACGACATTCGGAAGTTCGTGCCAGAGATCCCCGACTATGGCCGGCCGATCACCATTCGTCACCTGCTGCATCACACGAGCGGGCTGCGGGACTATCTCACGCTCATGGCCTTGGCCGGCGTTCATTTCGCCGGGGTTACGACCGAGGAGGATGCCCTTCGCTTGATTGCGCGGCAGAGGGGGCTCAATTTCGCTCCCGGAGAGGAGTATCTTTACAGCAACTCCGGCTACTTCTTGCTCTCGATCATCGTCAAGCGTGCGAGCGGCAAATCGCTCCGCGAGTTCGCCGAAGAGCACATCTTCCGCCCGCTCGGGATGAGGAGCACGCATTTTCAGGATGATCACACGCGGATCGTTCCTCGCCGCGCGACCGGATATGCCCCGGCTCCGGAAGGGGGATTTCGCATCAACATGTCGCAGTTCGAGCAGACCGGAGATGGCGCGCTGATGACGACGGTGGAGGATCTGGCGCGCTGGGATGCGAATTTCTATGAGCCGAAGGTCGGCGGGCCAGAACTGATCCGTCGGATGCTGACGCCTGGTCAGCTCGCAAGCGGCGAGACGATCCGGTACGCGGCGGGATTGATCCTGGGCACGCATCGCGGCTTAACGATGATCCATCACGGCGGCTCTTGGGCAGGATATCGAGCTGAATTCCTGCGCTTCCCCGAGCGGCGATTCTCGGTGATCTGCTTGTGCAATCTGAGTACTATCAATCCCACGGTGCTCGCGCGCCAGATCGCGGATCTGTATCTGGCCTCCGCCTTTCCCGAACCCGCGCCGTCGTCCGAGCGCGTGGCGCTCGCCGAGCGCGAGTTGGCGGCTCGGGTGGGAATCTATCGGAATCCGAAGACGGGCGCCATCGTCCGCCTCCTCCAGCGTGGTTCGACATTCTCTTTGGAAGCGTTCGGCTCGAATCTGGAATTAAGGCCGATCGCGAAGGATCGCTTTCAGCTCGTAGCGCCGTTCTCGGCGGAATTAGCTTTCGAGGAGTCGCGCGAGGGCGAGGCCTCGTCCGTTCGATTCCAAATACTTCGGCCCAACCGACCGGCTGAGGTTTACGAGAAGGTGACTCCGGTGACGCTCTCGCCCGAGCGGCTTCTCGAGTATGTGGGGAGGTACGAGAGCGAGGAGCTAGATGCTGTTTACACGATCGCGCGCGAGGGCGAGGCCTTGGTCGTGCACGCGCGCGGGATTCCCGCTTCTCCACTCCAGCACCTTCGCGAGGATGAGTTCCTGAGTCTTGCGGGCTTGCATTACCAATTTCGTCGAGATGCCCAAGGGCGCATCGTCGGCTTCATCCTCAATGCCGGTCGCGCTCGCGGCCTGTGGTTCGCGCGTCGTCCGCCGGGATCATGAGGTGGGCTCACGTTGTGCGGAGACGGCGTTTCGGCGATCGCCGGGGGTGATTGAAGCGCTCGCGAAGCAGGTTCCCGCCAGGAGGGAATCGTGCTATGATCCTCGCGTTGTACATTCGCAGGAGGAGGGGAACGACGATGATCCGAATGACGGCCATCGTTCTCGCCGGAGGTCTTTTGATCGCCCCTGTTCTTGGCGCGATGGGCGGACAATCGTCAGGCGCGACGGAGATCGCCTTTGTCCATGTGAACGTCATCCCGATGACGTCCGAGCGAATCTTGGAGGACCACACGGTCATCGTTCGGGGAGATCGCATTGTCGAAGTCGGTCCGAGTGCGCGGGTGAAGATCCCTGAGGGAGCCATACGGATCGAGGGGCGCGGGTACTATCTGTTACCGGGTTTAGGAGAGATGCACGGGCACATCCCCCCGCCGCAAGCGCCGCCGGAATATCTCGAAGCCGTCCTGTTTCTCTATCTCTCCAACGGTATCACGACGGTGCGCGGGATGCTCGGCGCACCTGGGCAGTTGGAATTGCGCGAGCGAGCGAATCGTGGGGAGCTTCTCTCGCCGACGCTCTATCTGGCCGGACCGAGTTTCAGCGACGCCTCGATCAATTCGCCAGAGGAGGCCATCGCGCGCGTGCGCGAGCAAAAGCAGCAGGGGTGGGATCTGTTGAAAATCCATCCCGGGCTCACCCTCGAGGAGTACGAGGCGATGGCGCGGACAGCGCGCGAAGTGGGCATGCGGTGGGTCGGGCATGTCCCAGCGGCCGTCGGCCTCGTGCGCGCGCTCGAAATGGGCCAGGAGACGATTGACCATCTGGACGGCTACATCGAGTACCTGGAGGGGGACACGGGGCCGCTCGATCGCACCAAGCTCGAAGACATCGTCCGGCGCACGCGGGAAGCGGGCGCTTGGGTCGTCCCAACGATGGCGCTTTGGGAGGTCTTGATTGGAGCGCGCCCCTTAGAGGTGCTGCTCGCCTACTCGGAACTGCGCTACATGCCGCCGCAAATGGTCGAGAATTGGACTCGAGCCCATCGCGCGCGACTGGAGAATCCAAATTACAGTCGGGAGCGAGCCGAGCGAATCGCTGCGAATCGCAAGGAGATCCTGCGAGCGCTGCATCGAGGGGGTGTGCGCATCCTCTTCGGGACCGATGCGCCGCAGCAGTTCAGCGTCCCTGGTTTCTCCATCCATCGGGAGATCCCCGTGCTGCTCGAGTGCGGGCTGACGCCGTATGAGATCCTGCAGACGGCGACGCGCAACGTGGGCGAGTATTTCCGCCACAAGGATCGCTTCGGGACGATCGAGGTCGGCGCGCGCGCCGATTTGATCCTCGTCAAAGGGAATCCGCTCGCGAACCTGGAGAACCTGAAGCAATTGGCCGGCGTCATGGTGCGGGGGCGGTGGCTCTCGGAGAAGGAGATCCAAGAACGCTTGGAGCATATCGCCGCTCGCTATCGCCCGACGGCGAAGTGAAGCGACCAGCTCACGGCGAGCGTGGGAGAGAAGAGCCATGCTGCGATCACGGCTCGTCGGTATCGAGCGGCAGTGGGTCGCCTATTTTCTGCTCGGGCTCTTCCTGGTCGCCTCCGCTCTTTTGCAGTACCGCGTTAAGTTCTCCGAGTTCGGAAAACGAGCGCCCGAAGAGCTTTCGGAGGGAAAGCCGGCTCCCACTTTCACCCTCCCCGACCTCGATGGCGCGCGCATTGCGCTCGAAGAACTACGTGGGAAGATCGTCATCCTCGATTTCTGGGCGACATGGTGTGGGCCTTGTCGGGCCAAACATGCTGACCTCCGCTCGTGGTGGGAGAAGAATCGCGGGCGATTTCCTGAGCTGGTGATCCTCTGCGTGAACGTTCAAGAGGATCCGGCGCAGGTCCGCCACTATGTCGAACAGGCGCGGCTGCCGTTTCCGGTGCTCCTTGACGTGGATGGGGAAGTCGCCAAACGGTATCACGTTCGCGTGTTGCCTACTCTTTATGTCGTGGACCCAGAAGGACGCATCTTCAAGCAGGAGATGGGCTACATGGGCGGCGTCGGAACGAAGATCGAGACCATCGTCCGCGAGATTCGGGAGGAAGACGCGCGATGAGCGACGTTGTCATTCGAGCGGAGGCTCTCACAAAACGTTTCGTCACCGGGACGCTCCGTCGGCGAAGCGTCGAAGCGGTCGCCGATCTGACGTTCGAGGTGCGGCGCGGAGAGATCTTCGCCTTCCTCGGCCCGAACGGAGCAGGGAAGACGACGACGCTCAATCTCCTGATGGGATTCCTCAAACCGACGAGAGGACGCGCCTTTGTCCTCGGCCATCCGGCTGGGGCCGTCGCGGCGCGACGTCGGATCGGCTATCTCCCGGAGGGATATGCGCTCTACGCCGCATTCACGGCTCCGCGTCTTCTTGACGTCTTCGGGCGTTTCTTTCGCCTCCCGACTGCTGAGCGGCGGACGCGCATCGAACGGCTCCTCAAAGACTTCGATCTCTGGTCAGCGCGCGTCCTGCCGATCGGCAGATATTCGCGTGGCATGCGCCAATGCTTGGGCTTAGTTCAAGCGCTCTTGAACGATCCCGAGCTGCTCATCCTCGATGAGCCGACCTCCGGCCTCGATCCACGCGGACGGCGCATGGTGCGCGAGCTGCTGTCACAGTACAGGGCCAGGGGCGCCACGGTATTCCTGTGCTCGCATATCCTCTCGGAGGTCGAAGCCATTTGCGATCGCGTGGCCATTGTGGATCGCGGACGAATCGTGCGGGAAGGACCGCTGAAGGAGATCATTGGCCGAGATCGCGGGTATGAGATCCGATTTGCCCAGGTCGAATCTTCGACGCTCGATCATCTGCGCGCTCTCGGCGTGAACGTCGAGCTGGCTGGAGGAGAGTTTCGGACGTTCGTGAGCGAGGAATCGCTTGCGCAACAGGTCGTGGATCTCGTGAGAGGCAATGGAGGGGTACTGAAGGCCTATCTCCCGACCACGCACACATTGGAGGAAGTCTTCCTCGAGCTCACGGGTCGGCATCTCGTGCCTTCGAAGGACTCATGAACGGGCTGTTCGTCCAAGCGTGGCTGACTGTGCGGCGCGCGATGGCGAGCAAAATGATCCTCGCCGTCCTCCTCCTTGGGCTCGTCGTTTTGGCGCTCACGAGCGTTGGGATCGCTGTCGCTCTCAGAGAAGAGACCTCGCCTCTTGTCCGGGCCGAGGGCGCGATGCTGCTGTTCGCTCTTCTGGCGGGCGGGTTCGGGAATTTCATCGCGCTCGTCCTGGGAGCGACGCTCGTGCGCGCGGATCTGCGGGATGGGACGATCCTGAGCGTGCTCTCCAAACCCATCCCCCGATGGGCTTATGTGGTGGGGAGCTATCTGGGATGCGCGCTCTCCCTGTTACTCGCGTGGGCGATCTTCGCCCTCCTCTTCCTCGGACTCGCTTACGCCTTGGGGGGAGAGATCAATCGAGCGCACGCGTGGATTTTGTTGGGGCGCGTGTTGCTCGCGCTCGTGCTGCTCAGCACAGCCTTCTTCTTCTCGATCTTGACTTCGGCGTGGATCGCGGCGGCACTGGCGCTCATCGTCTACTACGGGGATTCGTTCGTCGCGCTGCTTGTGTCTCTCCTTCGTCCGGTGGTGGGGGAGGTATCCGAGCGCACGCGCGCGCTCTTGGGATACCCCTTCCCGGCGACGGAGCGACTCGATTCCCTCTTTGGAATGCTGATCGGGCAACCGCAGGACGCTCCTGCGATGGGAATGCTCTTCCTTCACTTGGCCGATTATGCCGCGGTCATGCTCGTGCTGGCGGTTTGGGTGTTCGAGCGGAAGGACATCGGTCCGGGCGTTGAAGCTTGAATGCTCTCTCGCTCGAGAGGGAAAGCGTGGTCGAGGTCACCGTCGAACGCATCGTGTATGGCGGCGTCGGGTTGGCGCGCCATGAAGGGCGAGTTCTGCTCATCCCCTATGCCGCACCAGGAGATCGGGCGCTTGTGGAGATCGTCGAAGAGCGCGCTGATTTCGCACGGGCGCGAATCGTGCGGTTGATGGAGGCTTCAGCCGATCGGCGCGATCCGCCGTGCCCGTACTACGGGACGTGCGGGGGCTGTCAGCTCCAGCATCTTCAGTACGCGGCTCAGCAGCGGGCTAAGGCGGCGTTCGTTCGAGAATCGCTCGAACGTATTGGCGGCGTCGTTTGGACGGAGGCACTCCCCGTCATCGCTTCGGAAGAGTTCCACTATCGGCTCCGCGCGCAATTGAAGGTGCGCGTCTCAGAAAGGGGCGTGGAGATCGGATACTATCGGCCAGCATCACATGAGATGTGTCCGATCGCGGAATGTCCGCTGCTCAGCCCGGCGTTGAACGTCGCCTTGAGCAACTTATCGAGCGAGGCGCCGGAGCGCTTCCGAGGTGTGCGCGCGCTCGATCTCGCTCAAGGGGAAGACGGGCGCGTGGCCATCCATCCCTCGGATGAGCGGACGGTGGTCTCGTGGTCGGTGGGCGCGTTCGCCTATACCTTCGATGCGCGAACGTTCTTTCAGGCGAACCGATTCTTGCTCGCGGATCTCGTGCATGCGGTCACGGAGGGGGAAGAGGGAGAGCGGGCGCTCGATCTCTTCTGTGGCGTGGGCTTCTTCACGCTGCCGCTCGGGCGGCGCTTCGCCGAGGTCATCGGTGTGGAGCACGATGCCCGCGCGGTGTGGTTCGCGCGTCGAAATGCGCGTGAGAATGGCGTGACGAATTGCCGGTTCGAGCGCGAGCGCGCCGAGACGTGGCTTGCGCGGAACGGAGGGCGGCTGGGATCGGTGGATCTCGCCGTGCTCGATCCTCCGCGGGCGGGGCTCTCCCGCTCGCTCATCCGCGCGCTCGTGCGCGTCGCGCCCGAGCGCATCACCTACGTCTCGTGCCATCCGGCGGCGCTCGCGCGCGATCTGAAGCTCTTGCTTGCCAGTGGCTACGCGATCTCCTCGATCGTGGTGTTCGATCTCTTCCCGCAGACGTTTCATGTTGAGACGATCGTGAAACTTCGACGGGGAGCGCCTTGACGCTTCGTGCACCCCGACGGCATAATGCTCCCAATTCGGAGGGCGAGAGCGTGAACATTCTGGTGGTGGAACCGATCGCTCCTTCCGGCATCGAGGTTTTGAGAGAGACCGGCTGGAACGTGGACGTGCGCCCGGCGCTGACGCCAGCGGAGATGGAGGCGATCATCGGGGCCTACGAGGCCGTGATCGTTCGGAGCCAGACGCGATTGACGGCGCGCGTGCTTCGCGCGGCGAAGCGCTTGAAGGTGATCGGGCGCGCGGGCGCAGGCGTGGACAACATTGATCTGGAGGAGGCGACGGCGCGCGGCATCCTCGTGATGAACACGCCAGGAGGCAACAGCGTGAGCGTCGCCGAGCACACTTTCGGCTTGATCCTCGCCCTGGTGCGCCACATCGTGAAGGCCAACGAGTCGGTGAAGCGCGGGGAGTGGGAGCGAGGGTTGTTTCTCGGGCGGGAGCTCAAGGGGAAGACGCTCGGCCTCATCGGGCTCGGGAAGGTCGGTCAAGAAGTGGCCAAGCGCGCCAAGGCATTCGGTATGACGGTGATCGCTCACGATCCTTTCATCGCGGAGCGAATCGCGCAGGAGCTGGACGTGCGGCTCGTCCCGCTGGAAGAATTGCTTGCCACGTCCGACGTCATCTCGCTGCACGCCTCGCTCACGCGCGCGACGCGGGGGATGATCCATCGCGAGACCATCGCGCGCATGAAGCCCGGCGTGATCCTCATCAACACGGCGCGCGGCGAGCTGGTGGATGAAGAAGCACTGCTCGAGGGCCTCGATTCGGGACGAATCGCGGGAGCGGGCCTGGATGTCTTCGCCGAGGAGCCTCCACGGAATCGTCGGCTTTTGGAGCATCCGCGCGTGCTAGCGACGCCTCATGTTGGGGCTTCGACGATCGAGGCGCAAGAACAGGTCGGATTAGAGATCGTCCTTCAAGTGCGGGAGTATCTGCAATCTGGAGTTATTCGGAACGCCGTGAACTTCCCTGCGCTCTCACCCGAAGAGCGGCAGCGGCTAGCGCCTTTCTTGGAGCTTGGGGAGAAGCTCGGCGCCTTCGTCGCTCAAATCGCACGCGTGCGTCCGAGCGAGGTTGGCATTCGATATTACGGCGAGCTAACCCACTTCAACGTCTATCCCATCTCCAACGCCATCCTCTGCGGCGTCCTGCGGCAGATGCTCGATGAAGATGTGAACCTCATCAACGCGCGGGCGAAGGCTGAAGAGCGCGATATCGAGATCATCGAGACGCGGAGCAATCGCGCGCGCAGTTATGCGAATCTGATCAGCGTGCAATTGCGCGACGCCGAAGGACATGTGGATTGGGTCGAAGGGGCGGTGCTGCACCAGGGGAATCTGCGGCTCGTCTCTATTGACGGCGTGAGCTTGGAGATCCCGCTAGCGCCTCATATGCTGCTCGTTCGCAACGAGGATGTGCCTGGGGTCATCGGGCGCATCGGAACGCTCTTGGGCGAGGCACAGGTGAATATTGGAAATTTCGCGCTCGCGCGTGGCGGCGCTGAAGGGATGGCCATCGGCGTGCTCACTGTGGATTCTCCCGTCTCGGATGACGTGCTGGCCGAGATTCGTCGTATTCCGGCCATCCGCGATGTGCGCGTCATCGCCCTCCCTTGAGGAATTCGATCCGGGGGTGACCGTGCCTTCCTTCTGGAGCGCGAAAAGCGCTTTCGCTCATGAGGAGAGCCGATATCCCGTTGAGCAAAAGCGAGCGGGGAAGCGCGCAGCGCGTCCTCGCGAGGAGGAGAACCGATGATGCGTGGAAGTCAAATCGTCAGCGCTCTGGCAATTGTATTCTTGAGCGCACCGTATGCTTTGGGGTGGGGGGAGAAGGGCCATCGAATGGTCAATCGGCTGGCGGCGCAATCGCTCCCTCGCGACATGCCCCTTTTCTTTCGGCGTGCCGTGTGGGAGCTGGAATATCTCGGCTACGATCCCGACCGATGGCGATCGCCGAAGGAGCCGGCGCTCAATGCCGTGAACGCTCCCGATCACTTCATCAATCTCGAACGCGTGCCCGGAGGGACGCTCCCTCCTGATCGGGATCAATTCGTGCAAAGGCTCGTCGAACGAGGGATCATTCGCGATGGTGTGACGCCGGCGAGCATTGGCTTTCTTCCCTATCGTATCGTCGAGCTGACGGAACTCTTGCGCGGGCAATTTCGCCTCTGGCGGCAAGCTCCGCGGCGCACAGCGCGTCAGCGCGTCGAGCGCCGTCAGATTGAGCAGAACATCATCTTCATCGCCGGCGTGCTCGGTCACTTCGTGGCCGACGGTGCGCAGCCGCATCATACGACGGTTCATTACGACGGATGGAATACAGCCTTCGCGCCGAACCCGCGCGGATATACGACCGAACGAGGAATCCATCTCCGTTTCGAGAACGATTTCGTCAATGCTGCCGTTCGCGAGGCCGACGTGAGGCCGTTGCTCACTCCGCCGCGTCGGCTCGGTCCGCTCTTGGAAGAGACGATGCGTTACCTGCGGGAATCGCATGCGCTCGTCGAACGGCTCTATGAGCTGGATCGCGAAGGGGGATTCGCTCCGGGCTCGACGCACGCGGAGGCTCGACGCTTCGCTGCCGAGCGATTGGCCGCTGCCGCTCATATGCTCGCCAGCCTCTGGTACACGGCATGGCTGGAGAGCCAAAATGAATCGCTCTCCCCAACGGGCTCTTCGCTTCAGGAGGCTTCTTCTGCGGGGAGATCACCGGGAGGTCCCCATCCTCCGCCGCCAGGGGTTCGGATGGAGATCACATCGCCCTTTCTCACGCGGAGATTGACCTTCCCAGGCAGTCGGTGTTCGACGCCATCGGAGACCAGGATGTTCTCTCCAGGTCGGCCAGGCTCTCCGCCGTGCAGCCCATAAGGAGCGAAACGCCTTCGCTCGGAGAGGATGGCCACTTCGGCATCGGTGAGGAATTCGATCTCGCGAATGATCCCATCCCCGCCGCGATGTCGGCCGCGCCCACCAGAACCCGGGCGCAGACTGTAACGGCGGACGCGCACGGGCAAAGCGTATTCGAGCGCCTCAATGGGCGTGTTCAGCGAGTTCGTCATGTGCGTGTGTACGCCGCTGTCGCCGTCGCTTTGCGGACTCGCGCCCATCCCGCCAGCGATCGTCTCGTAATACGCGAAGGGGGCGCCGGTACGTGGGTCAATCCCACCGAGAGTGAGGTTGTTCATGGTGCCGCTGCTCGCGGCTGGGATGATCTCGGGCAAGGCCGGCGCTAACGCTTTCAACAACACGTCCACCAATCGCTGCGAGGTCTCGACATTACCGGCGGCGACCGGAGCAGGGAAGACCGCATTCACAACCGTTCCTTCTGGCGCGGTGACCGTGATGGGAGCCAATACGCCCGCATTCGCCGGAATGTCACCTCCGGTGATCGCGCGGAAGACGTAGTACACCGCCGAGAGCGTGATGGCATAGACGGCGTTCACGTTCCCGCGCGTTTGCGGAGCCGAGCCGGTGAAATCCACGAGGGCCGAGTCTCCCCGAATAGAGATCCTGACGCGAATCGGTACGGGCGCGTCGGTGATCCCATCGTCATCCAAATATTCCTCAGCCACGTAGTCGCCGTCGGGGATCATCGCCAAACGCGCGCGCACCATGCGTTCGGCGTAGGCGTATAACTCGCGCATGTAAAAGGCGACTTCCTCCTCGCCGTATTTCGCTATCATCTCGCGCAATCGTCGCTCGCCCGTGCGATTGGCGGCCAATTGCGCCGTGAGATCGCCCTCGCGTTCGACTGGCGTCCGCACATTGGCGAGGATCAAGCGCATGACCGATGTGTTGAGCTGCCCTCTCTCGTAGAGTTTGATCGGTGGGATGCGCAGGCCTTCCTGAAAGATCTCGGTCGAGAGCGGCATCGAGCCGGCGGACATGCCGCCGATGTCCGCGTGATGCGCGCGATTCGCGACGTAAAAGAACGGTCGCTCGCCGACATAGACGGCCGACACCAGCGTCACGTCAGGCAGATGCGTCCCTCCTTCATAGGGGTCGTTGAGCGCCACCACATCTCCGGGTTCAAGCGTGACGGCCTCGATGGCCTTGCGCACCGACATCGGCATGGAGCCGAGATGGACCGGCATGTGATCGCCTTGAGCGACCAGACGTCCCTTGCCATCGAAGATGGCGCACGAGTAGTCGCGCCGCTCTTTGATGTTGGGCGAGAAGGCCGTGCGCCGCAGCGTGATCCCCATCTCCTCGGCGATCGAGATGAAGAGCGATTTGAAGATCTCCAGCTTGATCGGATCGAAAGCCATCCTCAGCCCTCCCGCGAGAGGATCAGGTTCTCGTACTCGTCCACATCGGCGCGCCATCCCAGGGGGATGACCGTCGTCGCGCTGTACTCCAGGATGATGGCCGGTCCGAAGATCGTCGCGCCTGGAGTGAGTGCCTCGCGCCAGTAAAACGGCGTCTCTCGCGCGATCAGGGCATTTCCTTCGCGGAAATGGACGGAGCGACGCGCCACGGGTTCGATCGGCCTCGGGTCGCGAGCTTTCGGACGACAGGCCGGTTTCTCCGTAATCCCACAACCCCTCACGCGCACGGTGACCAGTTCGATGCGCCGCATCGGGTCGGCGTAGCCGTAGCGGCGCTCGTGCGCGCGATGGAAGTCCGCAATGAATTCGCGCGTGAATGGCAAGGAAAGCTCGAACGCTTGTCCGGCGTATCGCACGTCCACGAAGCGCGAGAGGAGGATGCGATCGGGCGGGAATCCTTCGGCCTGAAGATCGGCGCGGGCGCGCTCTTCCAAACGTGCGAACATCGCCTCCAATCGCTCTGGCTCGATCTCCCCTTGCGAGAGCATGACCGTTTGCGAGTAATCCTTCAACACATCCGAGAGCAAGACGCCGAGCGCCGAGAGCAATCCGGGATGCGGCGGCACTAAGACGCGCGGGATCGAGAGCATCTCGGCGAGATCGCACGCATGCAATCCACCAGCACCGCCGAAAGCGACGAGGACGAAATCGCGCGGATCGTAGCCGCGCTCAATGGAGATGACTTTGATGGCGCGCGCCATGTTGGCGTTGGCGACATCGAGGATCCCCAGGGCGATCTCGATCTCCGAAGCCGGACGCGGGAACCGCTGGCGAAAAGCTTGGAAGTATTCAACCGTGCGCGCGAGATGTAGAGGCATCGCGCCGCCGAGAAACCGATCGGGATCCAATCGCCCCAATAGCAGATGCGCATCGGTGACGGTGAGCTCTTCGCCTCGCCCGTAGCAAACCGGGCCTGGATCTGCTCCTGCGCTCTCTGGGCCGACGCGCAACGCTCCGCCTTCATCCACGCGGGCGATGGATCCGCCTCCCGCGCCGACCGTGTGGATGTCAATCACCGGAATGCCGATGGGCAATTCGGCGATGCGGGCCTCATGCGTCGTCTGAATCGCGCCCTCCACGAGACTGACGTCGGTCGAAGTTCCCCCCATGTCGAAGGTGATGATCCGCGAGAACCCAGCCAATTGCGCGACGGCGAAAGCGCCCACCACGCCTCCAGCGGGACCGGAGAGCACAGTGCGCACCGGTTGCTGTGCCGCCGCGCGCGCTGAGATCGAGCCGCCATTCGATTGCATGATGCGAAGCGCGAAGCGGCGAGTGGAGCGCGCTTTGCCCAGCTCGGCCACTCCTTCTTCCAAACGCGAAATGTAACGGCTCATGAGTGGCGCCAAATAGGCGTTGATGACGGTCGTCGAAGTCCGCTCGTATTCGCGAAATTCCGGCAGGATCTCGTGCGAGAGCGAGATGGGCACGCCAAGCTCGGTCAATAACTCGGCCGTCTCCCGCTCGTGCTTCGGTTCCAGAAAGGCGAAGAGGTAGCACACAGCGATGGACTCCACGCCCTCCTCCGCCAGCCGTGCGCGCAGTTCGCGCACGCGCTCTCGATCAAGTGGAATGAGTACTTCTCCCGATGAGGTCACCCGCTCGCGCACCCCGAAGCGAAGCGATCGCGGGACGAGCGGCTTCGGACGCGACGCCGTGAGCTGATAGAGTCCAGGCCGATTCTGCCGGCCGATCTCCAAGACATCCTCGAACCCTTCAGTCGTGAGCAAGGCCGTGCGGGCTCCCTTGCGTTCGAGCAGCGCGTTGGTCCCCACGGTCGTCCCGTGCACCAACTCGACCGCCGTGTCCGCTTCGCCCAGCAGCTCTTGTACCCCCAGGAGCACGGCCTGTTCGGGCTGCTTCGGCGTCGAAGGCACTTTCAGGGTCACGAGCGCACCATCGCGCACGAGGATGAAATCCGTGAACGTCCCTCCGGTATCTACGCCGATTCGCAACATCCGCGCCTCCAGCTTCAATTCTCCCAGGAGAAGATCGCGAGGGGACGCCCGCGCCTCCGCCCCTCCTCGCGTTTTACAAGGTTCACGCTGCTCATCGAGCGACGCGTTCCGCCTCGCGCGCCTCCGCTCAAGGTGGAGGTATTCGCAGAAAGGCTCGCCACGCCGATGAACGTCTGGCCATCATAGGCACCAAACCTCACGCCTCGCTCTTCCCTCCGGATCCATCGGATCGCGTTCCCATTGCCCGATGGGTCACGTCCACGCCCGACGCTCTCCAATATTCGGCATGAAGCATAATGCGCGAGATCATCTTTCGCAACTTGCAGGCCGAGGCTGCCCCATCCGGATTCGCGATGCCGAACTCGGGTTCGACGCATCCTCTTCGCCGATCGGATCGTTCCCTCCGTTCACTCGAGCGTTCGAGCTTTCGTTTCCGGAAGGACCAAGGCGAAGGCGGCGGCGATCAGAAACGCGATGGTCGTGAGCGAGAATGCGACGCCCAGACCATACGCTTGAGCGTAGTGTCCGACGGCGAAGGGCGCGAGCGCGCTCACTCCGCGCCCGAAGTTATACGTGAAACCTTGCGCCGTAGCTCGAATCCGCGTCGGGAACAGTTCAGCCGTGATCGCGCCGAATCCGCTGAAGTATCCCGTCCCGAAGAACGCGACGGCCGGACCCAGCAAAAGCAGCGACAGCGGATGCCGCGTTCCTCCGTAGATGGGGACTAGCGCTGCTGCTGTGAGAAAGTAAATGAGGTACGTGGGGCGCCGTCCCACCCAATCGCTGATGAAGCCGAAGGTCACATAACCAAGCCACATGCCGACCTGCATGAGAATCACCCAGGTGGAAGTCTGCACGATGCTCAGGCCCGCTCCCCCTTTATCCGGGGGAAGCGCCAGATATGCTGGAATCCATGTGAACAGCCCCCACCAGGCGAACATCGAACTGGTGTTCATGAGCGTCGTTGTGAGGGTATGTCGCAGGAACCTTTTGCGAAAGAGTTCGACGATGCGAGGAGCCGACGCCTTCGCAAGCGCCTGTTCTCGCTGCGCGCTCTTCCACAATGCTGGTTCTTCGACGGAGCGTCGAATCCAAAAAGTCAGCAATGCCGGCAGGATGCCGAAGAAGAAGACGGCGCGCCATCCGTATCGAGGAAGAATGAGGGCCGTGATTGCAGCAGCGAGTGCGTAACCAATAGCCCAAGAGCTTTGGACAATTCCTAACGCCTTTCCGCGGTGTTCGGGCGGCCAGGTCTCGGAAACAAGTGCGGCTCCCGTTGCCCATTCTCCGCCCATGCCCAATCCGAGCAAGATGCGGAAGACGGCCAATTGCGCGATGTTCTGCGCCAGGCCACAGGCCGCCGTGAAGAAGGAGTAGATCAGGATGCTGGCCATCATCGCCTTCGTCCGGCCGACGCGGTCCGCAAGAAGACCGAAGAGAATTCCTCCAACGGCCGAGGAGAGGAGGGTGAGCGATCCCAGCAGGCCCGCCTGCGAAGGGGTCATCTGCAGGTCGCGCATGAGGTGTGCCAAGACCATCGCATAGAGCATGACGTCCATGCTGTCGAGCATCCATCCGAGGCAGGCGGCCACAAGCGCTCGACGCTGCTCGGGCGAAGCCTGTCGGAGCCAGGCGAAGATTCCGGCAGCGGGTCCGAAGTCTCTCCGAAGCGCATGAGCAGATTGAACGATTCGGGCGGTTTCCTCTCGATGCTCGTCGTTGATCCTCATCGTCTGCCCTTCATCGCGTGCTTCCCCCGCGACCAAGGGGCGGGATCGCCGTTCATATCAGGGACAGTTTCCGTTCGCGCTCCGAATGTGGCTAGGGGAGACGCCGTAGATCGGCGGACGACCGACGCAGAATCGCCGAGCCAACGCGATCTCCGAGAAAGAGTGTCCGAGTTTCAAAGCGATCGTGGTGATTTCGGTCTTGAGGCGATTAGAGAGGCCGTCGGACAGCCATACGCACTGCTGTCGCGGATTTATTGACCGGCTCCTGCGCATACGAAGAGCCGTATTATCGCGATCACCTCTTGGCCTGTCAAGGTGAAGGGAAAGACCTCCATCGGGAGGAGGCGTCGCCCTTATCGCGCGGACGCGGCTTCGACCAATTGTAAGAATCGTCGGTGAATGCGCAGGTCGTCGGTCAATTCGGGATGAAAAGTAGCGGCCAGACAACGTCCCTGCTGGACGAGCACAGGATGGCCGCCGTGTTCGGCGAGCACCTCGACATTTGGTCCGACGCGGGTGATGATCGGTGCCCGAATATAGACCATCTCCAGGGGAGGGGGGCCGAAGGCGGGGCTGAGCGCGCGATCCACGAAGCTGTTGATTTGGCGGCCATAGGCATTCCGCTGCACAGAGATGTCGAGGAAGCCGAGTGAAGGCTGGCGCGGATTGGTGACCTCCCGCGCCAGCAGGATCGCGCCCGCGCATGTGCCGAAGAACGCGCCGCCACGACGAGCCAGCTCCTGAAGCGGTTCCCAAAATCCTTCCTCCAGCAGGAACTTCAACATCGTCGTGCTCTCGCCCCCTGGGAGGATCAGGCCCGAGATCTCGCGCAGTTGCTCAGGATGTCGGACCTCACACCAAGGCGCGCCGAGCCGTTCCAAGACACGTTCATGAGCGGCGAAGTCACCTTGAACGGCTAGGACACCGATCTTCATCGTCGCTCTCACCATCCGCGCGTTTGCAGAAGCTCTTCCTTGGCCAAGCGAGATACATCCAGGCCGCGCATCGGCTCGCCCAGCTCTTCGCTCGCTTCCAGGAGCTTCTGGGGGTCGTTGTAGTACGTCACCGCCTTGACGATGGCGCGCGCCCGTCGCGCTGGATCCTCCGATTTGAAGATTCCGGAGCCGACGAAGACAGCTTCCGCGCCCAGTTGCATGCAGAGCGCGGCGTCGGCCGGCGTGGCGATTCCCCCGGCCGCGAAGTTGGGCACCGGCAGGCGACCATGCTCAGCGACCCAACAGACCAACTCATAGGGCGCGCCCAAGCGTTTGCTCTCGGCCATCAACTCTTCCTTGGGCAAGACCGTCAAGCGACGGATCGCGTCCATCACGCTCCGCAGATGGCGAACGGCCTCGACGATGTTCCCCGAGCCGGCCTCCCCCTTCGTCCGGATCATGGCCGCGCCTTCGCCGATGCGACGCAAGGCTTCGCCCAAATCGCGCGCTCCGCAGACGAAGGGGACTTTGAATTGATGCTTGTCAATGTGATGCTCTTCATCGGCGGGCGTCAGCACTTCGCTCTCGTCGATGAAGTCCACGCCCAGTTCCTGTAGGATCTGGGCTTCGACGAAATGGCCGATGCGCACTTTCGCCATCACGGGGATGGAGACGGCTTCCATGATCTCGCGGATCCGCTTGATCGAAGCCATGCGCGCTACGCCCCCTTCGGCGCGAATGTCTGCGGGCACGCGTTCGAGCGCCATCACGGCGACGGCCCCCGCTTCTTCCGCGATGCGCGCCTGTTCGGCGTTGGTCACATCCATGATGACACCCCCCTTGAGCATTTCGGCCAGTCCGACTTTCACCCGGAAGAGATCGTTCATGATCATACCGACGTCCTCCTAGAGTGAGCATTCGGGTGGGCGAACTCCCCATGCCATCTCGTGCTCGAAGAAACCCCGAAGAGGTTCTCAATGTCGTGGCCTTGTATGCCCTTCACGAGAGCGCCCACCCTCCGATCGCAATCTCTCTCTGCATGACAACACATGATTATACTCGAAGCCTGTGCCTTGAGGAGAGCGCGCGTGGGGCCTTGTGAAGAGGACACCTGAAGCGGCGGAGACGATCATCTTTATCGGCCAACGAGCTCCGCCGTACGGATCGCCACAGAGCTTGAGGACGCTCAAGGATTCCGGAGTTCGGCGGCGTCCGAGATGTCGCCCGTCCGGCGGTCGCTGGAGCGATAGCTCCTGAGCACCTGGTCGAGCAACTCACCCGCTTCCGCGCTGCGCTGTGCCAATTGCGCGTCTAACTGCTCATAGCGCTGCTTCATCTGATGCAGCTCGTCGGCGATCAGCAACGCGGCCAGGATCGCGACCTTCAGGGAATCTACCGTGAGGGTCTTCGAAGCGATCTCCCGCATGTGCCGATCCACATACGCCGCCAATTGCTGGATGTATTCGGCGTTGCCGTCGGCACGCAGATTGTAGGTCTGATTGTAGATCTCGACCTTCACCGTCTGTGTGCGTGTCGTCTCCATAGGCTCCGGTTCGCTCCTCATCGCAGGGAATCCACCATCTCCTGCTCTAAGACCGAGAGAGCTTCCAGCATCGCTTCGATCTTGAGCTTGATGGCATCGCGTTCGGTCAACAGGCGTTCCACTTGAGCTTCCAGCCGATCCTTCTCCGCCAGCAGCGCGCTCATCTCTCGGCGCAGAGTCGCCACTTCCTTCTCCAGAGCCTCCTTCTCTTGCCGCAGGGCTTTGAATTGCTCGATCGCGCGATAGATCTTATCTTCCAGGTGCGCGAACTTTTCCAGACCGCTCAATCCCGCCACGATCATCCCTCCGCCTGACAAACGGCTGAGCTGTATTCTACTCCGATGGACACGATCTGGCAACTCCTTTTTGCTCGCGCGAGCGCCGATCACGACCGCAGCTCGATGCGAAAGCGCTCCCGCAAATGGGCGAGCAACCGCGCCTGAATGGCGGCGATCTCTTCCTCAGTCAGCGTTCGATCCTCCGCGCGCAAGCGAACGCTGATCGAAAGCGAGCGCTTGTCCGCCGGGACGTTCGGTCCCGTATAGACGTCGAAGAGGCGCACCTCGACGATCTCCGGAATGCCCAGCTCCGCGATGCCGCGCTCGATCTCGGCATATGCGACCTCGCGTGGGACAAGCAGCGAGAAATCGCGAACGACGGTCGGCAAGCGCGGTAGAGAGCGATACCGAATCGCTTCGCCCTCTTTCCGAAGGAGCTTCTCCAGATCCAGCTCGGCGACGAAGACCGGTTGCTTGAACTTGAAGAGGGCGGCGACGCGCGGATGGAGCTGACCGAAATCTCCGATGGGTTCACCGTCCACCAGGAGGCGCGCCGATTGGCCCGGATGCAAGTACTCTCGCGGGGACCTCTCGAAGGCGACGCGACGCACCCGAAGCTTTTCGAGAAGAGCTTCCACAACGCCCTTCATCTCGTAGAAGCCGAATGGGCGATGATGATCCTGCCATGCGCGCTCATTGAAGAGCCCAGTCGCCACCAGTCCCAACTGCTCGCGCTCAATCGGGCGTTGGCCATCCTCCATCGCGATGAAGCATGTGCCGATTTCGTAAAGGCGCACCGAGCGGACGCCGTGATGGATGTTGTGCAGGAGCGATTCGAGGAGTCCCGGCAGCAAACTCGTCCGCAATTGCGCCCGCGTCTCATCAATGGGATTTCGCAACCGACAAACGCGCACTTCCTCCTCTCGGAAGAGGGCATCCCATGACTCGGGGACGAAGCTGAAAGTGATGGCTTCGCTGAAGCCGAAGGCCGAGAGGATCGCGCGCAGCGCGCGCCGTTTCTCTTCGCCCGGTAGAAGTTCTCCGTAACCTCTCCATTGGGGGAGCGTCGTGGGGATCGCGTCATAGCCGATGTGCCGCGCGACCTCTTCGACGAGATCGTCTTCGCCATCAATATCCACGCGAAAGCTCGGCGGGATCACCCACACTTCCTCACCATCGGCGCGCTCGATATGAAAGCCGAGCGCTCGAAGGAGGCGCACGGCTTCATCCCACGGCACGTCCACCCCCAAGATCCGTCGCAGCCGTTGGCGGCGCAGTCGTACTGTCGTGCGCGACAGCGGATTCGGGTAGATATCGATGGCGCCCCGCAGGATGCGTCCTCCGGCGACTTCCACGATGAGACGAGCGGCGCGATCGGCCGCGCGGCGTGGCGCCTCGTAATCGGCGCCGCGCTCGAAGCGATACGAAGCCTCCGTGCTCATCCCGAGCGCACGCGCCGTGCGTCGGATCGAGAGGGGATGGAAGTAAGCGCTCTCCAGAAGCACATCGCGCGTCGTCTCCGAGACGCCCGTTTCCTCGCCTCCCATAATGCCCGCCAACGCGACCGGACGCACGGCATCTGCGATCACCAGCATATCGTCCCGAAGCGTGCGCTTCACGCCATCCAGCGTCACCAGCCGTTCCCCCGCGCGTGCACGCCGCACGATGATCTGCCGTCCGACGAGTTTCTCCAGATCGAACGCATGAAGCGGATGCCCGAGTTCCAGAAGAACCAGATTCGTGATGTCCGCGACGTTATTAATGCTCCGTTGGCCGAGCCGCTCCAATCGTTCCACGACCCAGCGCGGCGATGGGCCGACGCGCACGCCTCGAATCACGCGCGCGACGTATCGCGGGCAAAGATCGGGATCGCGAATTTCGACCGAAGTGACACGTGCCGTCTCCTCCTCGTCCTCCTCCAGATGCGTCTCCGGATATCGCGCGCTCGTGCCACAGAGGACGGCGATCTCGCGCGCTACCCCAAGGTGCGACAAGCAATCGGGACGATTCGACGTCACATCCAGCTCCAAGAGCGCATCCCCATCCACCTCTTCCACGCGATCCACCGCCAATCCCACCATCGTGAGCTTCTCAGCCAACTCGCGCGGCGAAAGCTCGAAATCCACCAATTCTTTCAACCACCGGTAGCTGACTCTCATGCTCCCGTGCGCTCTCGCAATGAAGATGGCGCGCTTCGCGAGTCGTCGCCTCGCGCTGCGCTAGAAGCCGAATTGTTCGAGGAACCGCACGTCGTTCTCATAGAGGAGCCGAATGTCATCGAGGCCATACATGAGGGCGGCCATGCGGTCTAAGCCCAAGCCGAAGGCGAATCCGGTGAATTCTTCCGGATCCACGCCCGCGCCGCGCAACACGCGCGGATGCACCATGCCGCAGCCACCGAGTTCGATCCAGCCCGCTCCTTTGCAGATGCGACAGCCAGCGCCGTCACAGACGAAGCAACTGAAATCCACCTCCGCACTCGGTTCAGTGAAGGGGAAATAGCTCGGGCGAAAGCGCGTCCGCACCTGCGGGCCGAACATCCGCCGAACGAATTCCTGCAACGTCCCCTTCAGGTCACCCAGCGTGATCTCATGGTCGAGGGCCAGTCCCTCGACTTGGAAGAACATCGGATTGTGCGTCGGATCCGGCGTATCGCGGCGGAAGACCTTTCCCGGGGCGATGATGCGCAAAGGAGGACGTCGCCGCTCGAGAGCTCGGATTTGTACGGTCGAGGTCTGCGTTCGCAAGGCGAGATCCTCGCTCAAATAGAACGTGTCCTGCGCTTCGCGAGCCGGATGGCCCAGCGGGATGTTGAGCGCGTCGAAGTTGTAATAGCTCGTCTCGACCTCGGGCCCGCTCTCCACCGAATACCCCATCGAGACGAAGATATCCTCGATCCGCTCGCGAATGAGGGTGATCGGATGGCGAGCGCCGAAGACGGGACGCAATCCCGGCAGCGTGATGTCCAAACGTTCGCGCTCGAAGCGCTCGGCTTCAGCTCGTTCTTCGAGTTGAAGACGGAGCTGTTCCAGCGCCGCTTCGGCTTCTTCCTTCAGCTCATTGATCAAATGGCCAAGCTCTCGCCGCTCTTCGGGCGGGAGCGCCCCCAGCTCCTTGATGAGCTGCGTGATGAGGCCACTCTTTCGCCCGAGATACCGATCGCGGAGGCGGCCCAGAGCTGCAAGATCAGCGACCCGCGCCAATTCCTCGCGCAGTTGAGCGCGAACTTGCTCCACGCGTTCGCGCATGCTCAGCCTCCCGACCGCGGACAGCGCGCTAGGTCGTCCGGGCAGCGAGAGCTGCCTTGGCGACGCCAGCCAATTCGGCGAAAGCCGCCGCATCGCGGACGGCCAAATCGGCCAGCACCTTTCGATCCAGAGCGACGCCCGCCAGCTTCAGGCCATGCATGAATTGCGTGTAATTCAAGCCGTTCTGGCGCGCCGCCGCATTGATGCGCACGATCCAGAGGCGGCGAAAGTCCCGCTTCTTCAAGCGTCGCCCAATGTAGGCGAACTTCCAAGCGCGCTGCACTGCCTCCTTCGCGTATCGGTGGAGGCGGCTTTTGGCGCCCCAGTAGCCCTTCGCCAGACGAAGATATTTCTTGCGACGTTCAACCCGCTTATGGCCGCGTTTGACTCGTGGCATGATCGTGCTCTCCTTTCGATCGGAACCTCACGGCCGACCGTATGGGAGTAAGCGCTTAACGCGCTTGGCATCGGTCGGGTCCACGTAGGTGTCCCGATCCAGTCGCATCTTGCGCTTTGGGGGTTTCTTCGTCAACAAGTGACGAGCATGCGAATGGCCGCGTTTGATCTTCCCTGTCGCCGTGAGGCGAAATCGCTTGTATGCCCCTTTATGTGTCTTCAACTTCGGCATGTCTCCTCCTCGTCGGGCGTCGTGTCTCCTTTTCGGACGCGCGCCCTCACGACTTATGATGTTTCTTCGGCGCGAAGACGGCCACGAGATTATTCCCCTCCAAGCGCGGAGGGGATTCGACGATGGCAATCGGCGTGAGATCGTTGATCAGCCGCTGCAGGATCTGCTCGCCGAGGTCCTTGTGAACGATCTCGCGCCCGCGAAAGTGAACGATGGCTTTCACCTTATCGCCTTCGCTCAAAATGCGTTGTGCGTTCCGCATCTTGAACTCATAGTCGTGGTCATCGGTGGCCGGGCGGAGCTTGATCTCTTTGACGGTGATGATCGTCTGTCGCTTCTTGGCCTCTTGCGCCTTCTTCTTCTGCTCGTAGAGATACTTGCCGTAGTCAATGATGCGGCAGACCGGTGGATCGGCATGCGGCGCGACCTCGACCAGATCCAGGTCGCGCTCGCGAGCCAGCGCCAATGCCTCCCGCACGCTCATGATGCCGATCTGCTGCCCATTCTCATCAATGACCCGGACGCGCTCAGCCCGGATGCGTTCGTTGACGCGATAGCGCAGAGTGTGTGGGCCTTTCATGGTCTCTCGACGAAGGTCCGAGGGGCTCGGCGCGATCGCGAGGATCGCCCGAGATGCCCATTCGGGGAGATGTGGGAGTCACGCCCTCGCAGGTGTGGGGTGAACATCGCCGATCTGCGGACTCGTCGTTTCCAGCTCCACGGCGCGCGTGCGGATGAGATGGAGCGCGCGCTCCAGAAATGCCGCGACCGGCACGGCTCCCGTGTCTCCGCGACCGCGTTCGCGGACCGAGACGGTCTCCGTCTCGACCTCACGAGCGCCGACGACGAGCATGAAGGGAATTTTTTGCAATTGAGCTTGGCGAATCTTCGCGCCGATCTTCTCCCCGCGCAAGTCGACGTCCACGCGGAGTCCGGCCGCCCGCAATCGCTCCTGAACGGCTCGCGCGTAGTCGTTCTGCTTGTCCGTGATCGGCAGAACGATCGCCTGCACCGGAGCGAGCCACAGGGGGAACGCTCCGGCGTAGTGTTCGATCAAGATGCCGAAGAATCGCTCGAGCGACCCCAAGATGGCGCGATGAATCATGATCGGGCGATGCGGCCGGTTGTCCTCGCCCACATATTCCAGGTCGAAGCGCTCCGGGAGATTGAAGTCCAATTGGATCGTCCCCAATTGCCACTGGCGGCCAATGGCGTCCACGACCTTGATGTCGATCTTCGGTCCATAGAAGGCCGCTTCCCCCTCGATCACGGTGTAAGTGAAGTCCATCTCCTCTAACGCTTCAGCGAGCGTCCGTTCGGCCCAGGTCCATCGCTCGTCGCCTCCCATATACTTGTCGGGCTCGTTGGGATCGCGCACCGAGAGTTCAACCGTGTACGCGAAGCCGAATGTGCGATAGACAAGCTGGGCCAGATCGAGGCAGCCCATGATCTCTTGCTTGAGCGTCTCCGGCGTGCAGAAGATGTGCGCATCATCTTGCGTGAAGCCGCGCACCCGCAAGAGCCCATGGAGCACGCCACTGCGCTCGTAGCGATAGACCGTCCCAAATTCGGCTAACCGCATCGGCAGCTCCCGATAGCTGCGCGGCCGCGAGGCGTAGATGCCGATGTGGAACGGGCAGTTCATCGGTTTGAGTTGGTACTCGACCTCATCGAGGCGCATCGGCGCGTACATGGATTCGCGATAGAACTCCGTGTGGCCGGATTGCTGCCAGAGTCGGTATTGCGCGATATGCGGCGTGTAGACGAGTCCATAGCCGCGTCGCAGCAGCTCCTCCTTGAGGAAATCCTCGATCTCCTTGCGGATGATCCCCCCCTTGGGATGCCAGAAGATCAGTCCGGGGCCATAGTCCTCCTGGATGCTGAAGAGATCCAGCTCGCGACCGAGCTTGCGATGATCGCGCCGCTCGGCTTCCTCGCGACGGCGGAGGAACTCCTGCAGCTCCTCCTCGGTGAAGAACGAGGTCCCGTAGATACGTTGCATTTGCGGACCGCGCTCATCGCCGCGCCAATACGCACCGGCCAGGCTGAGCAGCTTGAAGGCCTTGATGTAGCCGGTCGAGGGGATATGCGGCCCCGTGCAGAAGTCGATCATGTGCTCGCCGAGCTTGTAGCAACTGACGACCTCTCCCCCTTTGTCGGTGATCAGCTCGCACTTCAGATAATCCCCAGCTTGCGCGAAGAAGCGAAGGGCTTCCTCCTTGGGGATCTCGATCCGCTCGTAAGGGATATTGCGCTCGATCAGCTCGCGCATCTTCGCCTCGATGCGCTCGAGATCTTCGGGGGTGAAGCGCTCCGAGCGGAGGAAATCGTAGAAGAATCCCTCGTCGGTCGCTGGCCCGATCCCCAGCAGCGTGCCCGGGAAAAGCTCCAACACGGCCGCTGCCAGAAGGTGCGCCGTCGAATGACGATAGACCTCCAATGCTTCCGGCGTACCGATCAACACGGGTTCGACGACGCTTCCTTCCTCGGGACGATGCGCCAGATCCACGAGCTGCCCGTTGACGCGAGCGACCAACGCGCGCTTGGCCACTTCTCCATCGGCATGAGCGATCGCCTCGCCCGCCGTCAACCCCGAGGGGACTTCAACGGTGTCCTTCCCAGGAAGACGAACCCAAATCCCCATCTCCGCTTCACATCCTCGCCATGTCCTCTCGTCGAGCGCTCTCCTCCCACTTGAGAGCCGCTCGCCCCGCAAGGATAGCAAATAAAAATGGTAGGCGCGAGCGGATTTGAACCGCTGACCCCTACCGCGTCAAGGTAGTGCTCTCCCCCTGAGCTACGCGCCTAACCCTGTCACTCAACGCCGAAAAATTTAGCAGAGGAGGCGGCGGACTGTCAAGATGGCGCTTTTTCGCATTCGCTCATTGAGCGCGAGGACGAACAGGAAACGGCATCGCCCTGGTCGCGCCCCAACGATCGCGTTATTATTGAACGTCGCAAATCAAGGCTGGAGGGGCTTTACATGCCGATCACTAAACGAGACGTCGAGAAGATCGCGGAGCTGGCTCATCTGGAACTCACCGAGGAAGAGAAGGAGCGGTTCACCGTCCAATTGGCGGCCATCGTCGCCTATGTCGAGAAGCTGAATGAGCTCGATACCACCGATGTGCCGCCGATGGCGCACGCCGGTCGAGATGAGCGCGCCGATTACGCGCAACGCGACGATGTCGTCGGCGAAGGACTTGGGTCGGAATTGGCGTTGGCGAATGCCCCTGATCCGGCGCGGGGCTATTTCCGCGTCCCCAGGGTGATCGAGGAGGGATGATGGAGATCGTCGGATTGACGATTGATCGGCTGCATGAGGCATTGCGGGCGCGGACGACGAGCGTGACTGAAGTGTGTCGGCGGACGCTCGAGCGCATTGAGGCGCTCGATCCACAGCTCGGCGCTTTCCTCACTGTCAATCGCGATGAGGCACTCCGACGGGCGGAGGAACTGGATCGCGACCTCGCGCGCGGCGAACCATTGCGGCCTCTCACGGGCGTTCCCGTCGCGATCAAGGACAACATCTGCACGCGAGGGCTGCGGACGACGTGCGCGTCGAAGATCCTCTACAACTTCATCCCCCCATACAATGCGACGGCTGTCGAGCGATTGCTCGAGGCCGGAGCGATCATCATCGGCAAGACCAATTGCGATGAGTTCGCCATGGGCTCTTCGAATGAGAATTCGGCGTTCGGCATCGTGCGAAATCCTTGGGATGCCGAACGTGTGCCGGGCGGTTCATCGGGAGGATCGGGCGCGGCCGTGGCCGCCGATCTCTGCGTCGTCGCGCTCGGCTCGGATACGGGGGGATCGGTTCGTCTTCCAGCGGCTTTCTGCGGAGTCGTGGGAGTGAAGCCGACCTATGGGCGGGTCTCGCGCTATGGCTTGGTCGCCTATGGATCATCGCTCGATCAAATCGGGCCGATCACGAAGACCGTCGCCGATGCCGCGCGCGTGCTGCAGGTCATCGCTGGGCGCGATCCGCGCGATTCGACATCTTCGAATCATCCGGTGCCGGATTATCTGGCCGCGCTCGGCGAGGAGATCAAGGGCTTGCGCCTTGGCGTGCCGAGGGAATATTTCGGCCCGGGATTGGCTGAGGACGTGAGGGCCGCCGTGGGGCAGGCGATTGATCGGTTCGCTGATCTCGGCGCGGAGATCGTCGAAGTGCGGTTGCCGCACACCGAGTATGCCATCGCGTGCTACTACATCATCGCGACGGCCGAAGCCTCTTCGAATCTGGCTCGATATGACGGCGTGCGCTATGGGTATCGCGCCGAAGGCGCGAGGACGCTTCGCGAGATGTATCGCCGCACGCGCAACGAAGGATTCGGCGCCGAGGTGAAGCGGCGCATCATGCTCGGCACGTATGTCCTCTCGGCCGGGTATTACGATGCCTATTATCTCAAGGCGCTGAAGGTGCGCACGCTCATCGAGCGCGATTTCCGCGAGGCCTTCACGCGATGCGATCTCATCATCGGGCCGACCTCTCCGACCGTCGCTTTCCGCTTGGGGGAGAAGACCGAGGATCCGTTGGCGATGTATCTCTCGGACATCTACACGATCATGGCGAATCTGGCGGGGATCCCAGCCATCAGCATTCCCATAGGGCTCTCGCGCGAGGGCTTGCCAATCGGGTTGCAACTGCACGCGCGCCATTTCGAGGAGGAGATGCTGTTGCGCGCCGCGCACGCCTATGAGCAAGCCTTTCCGTTCTCGCACAAACCTCCGCTGTGAATGCCTCTGCACGAGCTTCGGGAACGATTCGCGAGAGAACGCGAGCGGATGCGCGTAAAGAGGGGAAGAGAGATATGCCGATCACGACGCTTGAGCGCCTTCCCACTGCCTCTCGGCCCACGTGGGCAGAGATCCACATGGATCGCCTCGCGCACAACTTCCGAGTGATTCGAGCCCGCGTGGGCGAGCGAGTGAAGATCTGCGCCGTCGTCAAAGCCGAGGCATATGGACATGGGGCCGTGGCCATCGCTCGCTCTCTGGAATCGGTGGGGGCGGATTGGTTCGGCGTCGCTGTGGTGGAGGAGGGAATCGCGCTGCGAGAAGCTGGTATTGCGCGCCCGATCCTCTGCTTCGGCATCGCTCAGGGACAAGAAGCCCTCGTGCTCGAATATCGGTTGACGCCGGTCGTCTTCGATGTGGCTCAGCTCGAACGGCTCGACGCATGCGCGCGCGCGCATCAACGCGTCCTCGACGTGCATCTGGAGGTGGATACGGGGATGGGGCGCACCGGTGTCCCACTTCGGGAATTGGAGACCGTCCTGAGGGCCTTCGAGCGATTGCACCATGTGCGCTTGGATGGACTCATGACGCATTTCGCAGCGGCCGATGATCCGGATCGGGCCGAATTCACGCGCGCGCAGATCGCGCGCTTTCACGAAGCCGTGCGAACGGTCGAAGCGTGGGGATTTCGCCCGACCTATCGGCATCTGGCCAATAGCGCGGGCGTGCGCGCGTATCCAGAAGCGTGGGGGAACATGGTGCGTCCGGGCGGATTGCTCTACGGTCTCTGGAGTGGTCCGTGCCAATCCGCATCGTCATCGCGCGCGGAGATCGTCGTGGAGACCCCGACGGGAGAGGATGCGCTGCAGCCCGTCCTCTCCCTCCACACGCGCATCGTCTTCCTCAAAGAAGTGGAAGCCGGGACGCCGCTCGGCTATGGGAGCGCGTTCGTCACCCAGCGTCGCAGCCGCATCGCTACGCTGCCGATCGGGTATCATGACGGCTATCGGCGAGCGCTCTCCAATCGCGGGCGCGTCCTCGTGCGCGGGCGATTCGCTCCGATCGTTGGGCGCGTGAGCATGGATTGGACGCTCGTGGATGTGACAGACGTCTCCGACGCGCGCGTGGGGGATGAAGTGATTTTGATTGGCCAGGCCAACGACCAGCGCATCACGGCCGAGGAGTTGGCCGAGCTGTGCGGGACGATCTCTTACGAGATCACCTGCGGGATCAGCGCGCGCGTGCCTCGCGTGCTTGTCGCGGCTTCCGAATCGGCGCGCGAGCGAACGTTTCCATGAGGAAGCAGAGTCCTCGAACGTTCGACCTTTGGAGCAGAGCGATGCGGTCGTCGGGGCTTCATCCGCTGATCGAGATCGCCCTTGGGTTGCTGCCTGTTCTCGTCATCATGTGGGTGACGCCACTGCTCATCGAGGATCGAGTGACATTTTGGCGAACGAATTTCTGGCTCTCGGTGCTCGCGTTCTCGGTTGCTTTCGTGTCCAACGTCACCCACGGCGATGGGCTGCGGGAGATCGGCCTGCGCGTAGATAACCTCGGGCGCGCGCTGCAACTCTTGGCGTTGCCGACGGGAGCCGCCGCGCTCGGGATCCTGGCCATTGGACTCGCATTCGAGAGCGTGAATCTCGGAGAACGGTTCCTCTTCCATCTGCGGACGCTGCCTCCATGGGCGCTCGTCCAACAGTACGCGCTTCAGGGCTTCATCCATCGGCGCCTGCAGGATCTGTGGGGGAAGGGGAACCGAACGGCGTTGTGGGTCGCCACGATTTTCGCGACCTTGCATCTGCCGAATCCCGTTCTCGTCGTGGGAACGTTCCTCGGGGGATATGTGTGGGCGCGGACATTCCAGCGGGAGCCGAATCTCTTGGCGCTCGCGGCCTCGCACACGCTGCTGAGCGCCTTGCTCGCGAATTCGCTTCCAACGTCCCTTTTGCCGAACATGAAAGTCGGCTGGGGATATTGGGGAGGATGAGGATGTGGCCCTTCCGCCGTCGGAGGAAGAAAAATCGCGTCGCCCTCGTCTCGATCGAGGGGATCATCACGGACACGCCCTTCGGAGCCTCGCGGGAGCAGATCCTGGCAGCCTTGGAGCGCGCCGAAGCGATGAAAGCTCGCGCCCTCGTCGTGCGGATCAATAGCCCAGGAGGCACCGTGGGTGCTTGTCAGGAGATCCATCGTGCGATTCGTCGAGTGCGCGAGCGTCGGAAGATCCCAGTCGTCGCTTCGCTCGGTGACGTCGCAGCTTCAGGAGGCGTTTACGTCGCCGTCGCCTGCGAGAAGATCGTCGCCAATCCCGGGACGATCACTGGCTCGATCGGCGTCGTTCTGAAGACGAACAATCTGCGCGGGCTCTATCAGAAGCTCGGCGTCGAAACGGAGGTCATCAAATCCGGTCCGTACAAGGACGCGCTTTCGACCTTCCGTCCGTTGACGGAAGAAGAACGCGCGCTGCTGCAGGAGGTCATTGACGATACCTACGCGCAGTTCGTGGAAGCTGTCGCTTGCGGGCGCGGGCTGACGTCGGCGCAAGTGCGGACCTTCGCCGATGGTCGTATCTTCACCGGACAACAGGCCAAAGCTTATGGACTCGTGGACGAGTTGGGGAATGTGCAGCGCGCTATCGAGTTGGCTGCAGAGATGGCGGGGATCGTTGGCGAACCCGTCGTCGTCGAGGCGACGCCCAAGAAGCGTGGGCTCCTGGCGCGGCTCTTCAGTGAGTGGAGGCGCGTGCCAGAAGATGCCGTTCTACTAGCGGCGCTGCGAGGACTTCCTCTGTGGCTCATGCCGCTCTGAACGGCGCTCACTGTGCGGCGCGCTGAATGCGCATGGCGCTGCCCTCGGCTGAGAAAAGGAAGGTTTCCACGCTCAGCGCGTCGCGTCGCTGCGCCGCCAGGCGCGCGCGAGAGAGATCGAGCAACAGTTGCGCGCTCGCCTGTCGGATCTCCGTCAGTCGCTGTCGCAAATCGTTCAGCTCAAGCTCCATCTGCTGTCGCTGCAGATCGCGGGAGCCCTCCTCAGCGAGCGAACGGGGGCGAAGCTCTCCCGTCGGCAACGCACTCATCGTCAGCATGAGCTGCAGGATCCAGCGATCGAGTCGGTCAAGCTCCTCCTCCGACAACTTCGTGAGCCCACAGGCGTGCATCTCCTCGCGCTTCATGAGCCCCAGGACCAGTCGTGAGCTTTTCACTTCCGGGGACTCCGAGCGCTCTTCCTTTGACTCGGTCTTTGGCGCGCTGACCCGACCAGATTGTCCGAGCGCGCGCCCATCATCGCAAAGCCACAGGGCGGCGCCGAAAGCGCCAAGGGTGAGGATGAGAGTGAGGAGCTTCATCACGGTTCGTCCTCGTCCCAATGCCAAGATGGAGAATCCACGGTCGTCGGAGACACGAGATCACGGGGCCCTTGGGGCGAAGCGGCCTCCAAGTGTCGTCGAATCGCATCCAGGAGGCCGTTGATGAATTGCGTCGCCTCGTAGGTCGAATACCGACGAGCGATCTCGATGGCTTCGTTGATGATGACGACCTTCGGCGTCTCCGTCTCGTAAAGCAGTTCATACACGGCCAGTCGCAGGATGTTGCGATCTACAGTGGCCATGCGCTCGATTCGCCAATGTTCGGCTCGACTGGCGAGCAGCCGGTCAATCGTCTCCAAGTGTTCGATCGTCCCCACGACGAGCGAGGTCGCGAATCGTCGCACGTCCTCGTCCACATCCGGGCGGAGTTCGCTCCAGTAAGTCTCCAGCAATTCGTCAATCGGCGGACGAGCGACGTCATACTGGTAGAGCATCTGCATGGCGGACTCCCGCGCTTTGCGCCTGGATCCCATAGGCCATCGGAGTTGTCAAACATCGCCTCAGTGGGCGAGCGCCCATCGAAGCGTTAGGCTTCGCGATAGAGGTTCGCCAATTCGACGGCCGTCAACGCCGCCTCGAACCCCTTGTTACCGCTTTTGGCGCCGGCGCGATCAATCGCCTGTTCGAGCGTATCAGCGGTGATCACGCCGAAGACGATGGGCACGCCGGTCTCCATTGCCGCCGTCGCGATGCCCTTGGCCGCTTCGGCCGCGACGTAATCGAAGTGAGGCGTCTCCCCACGGATGATCGTCCCCAGACAGATGATCGCATCCCAGCGACCGCTGGTGGCGAGCCGCTTGGCCATCAGTGGCAGCTCGAACGACCCGGGTACTCGGTAGACGACAACATTTTTCTCCTCCGCGCCCAGTCGTTCCAACGCATCCAAGGCTCCGCTCAGCAGCCGATTCGTCACGAAGTCGTTGAACCGACTCACGACGATGGCAAATCGAAGGCCTTCAGCTCGCAACGCTCCCTGCACGACGCGCGGTTCCATAGCGTGCTCCTTTCATCGTCGAGTCGAATTGTAGTCGCGCGCAAGGGAAGGCGCAAGGAAGCGAGCGTCCGAGCGGCTCGTGAGTGGGAGCCCATCCAGATGGCGCGGAGGACAAGGACAGCACCGACCATGTCCTCGCCCTCCGCTCGACGGAGCTTATGGGACCAAACGTGAGAAGACGTAATCGTTGTCCTTTTGCGAGGCGTGGCAATCGAAGCAGGCTGACTTCACATCGGCGTTCTTAATGAGCGGCTTGCGCGTCTGCGGATCGAACGCTTGGAATCCCCATCCGCCTGTCTCCGGAAAGCGCCGTCGGTCTTTGACCATAATGGCCTCGACCTTCTTCTTCCCGGCGACGTAAGCCCCTTGTTCGTTCACATGCTCGTAGAGCACGAAGACGAGCTGGCTCCCATCGGGGAAGGGGCCTCCCGTCGCACTCGCCCGCCGTCCGATGGCGTTCACGTAGATATGGTGAATGCCGCCGAAAGACTGGAAGAGCGGGTGCTTCTCATCGAAGATCACCATGCTCTTGACGTGCGTCCAGTTCCGATAGTTCGGGAGCGTGAGACTCTCGACGTCACCTCGAGCGGGCGTCCGCCGAGGCGGCGCGGATCGCTCGCCTTGCGCGGCGAGCACGACCAGGCTGAGCCCGGCGGCCATCGCGATCAACAATGCGAGTCTCTTCGTGCGTTTCATCTTCCAGGACCTCCTCGTCAGAATTTGCAGGCGCTGGTTCAACGCCCTTCTGCCTCAGTGGCAGGTATGCTAAGATAAGGATCGCTCGTTGGGTCGTCAATCAGGCACTTTTTCGTGCCTTGGTTACGGAAAGGTGAGGTATGTGGGAGGAGGCCGCGCTGGAGCCCTTGCGATGTAAATGGACGCCACTTCTCATTCGCCACTTGGCGGAAGGCGTCGTGCGCCCCGGGCAGTTGAAACGGGAGATCGCGGGGATCTCAACCAAGGTGCTCTACGAGCGACTGCGCGATCTGCAGCGCAATGGGTTCGTGCGCGCGCTCATCTTCGAGGGATATCCGCGGCGCGCGGAATATCATCTGACGGAGCGAGGGCGGGAGCTTTTGCGCGTCATCTCCACGTGTCAGCGATACGACGTTCCCTTGCCCCTATTAGGCGAAGTGCTCAAGTGCCGTTGGTTGCGAGACATCATCGCGCTCTTGCGAGAGGGGCCGCAGCGTCCGAGCGCTCTCCAGCGATGCCTCATTGGGATCAGCCGCAAAGTGCTCAGCGAGAAGCTGGAGAAGTTGGAGCACTTGCGCGTGATCCGGCGAGAGGTGAGTCCAACGCGCCCGGTGGCTGTGTGGTATCGGTTGAGCGAAGAGGGAGAACGCTTGAGCGAGGTCTTAGCCGCGTTGGAGGCGATGCCTCGGCTGATGCGCGCCGCCGCGGGGACTCTTTCCCGGTAACCCCTCACGGACCTGGCCGAGGGATTTCCTCTGGCCGCGTCTTGAGGCTTTCTTCTAAACCTTCCCCACACCGCTGAGCACCGTTCCCTTCGATAGAGACGCCTACAAGCGAGCAAACACTCACTTTGCGCGGACGGCTTCTTCGCGTATCGTGTCCATCGAGCGCGACATTCAACGGGAGTTGCTAGGACGAATCGCCGAACTACTCCTACGGATGGGCGGACGACTCCTCGGCCAGCGTCCAGAAGTGATTCCGCTCTCAAGACTGCTCGCGATGAACGATGGCCTCACGACCGTCCGATGGCCGCGAGCGCCTTCTCGATGTTGGATACGGCCAGGATGACGGCCGCTTGCGTTTGTCCCGGCATCGTCGTCGCGTAGGCGTATTTGATGTTGACCTTGGCCTGGGCCAACTTCTCGGCGATCTCGGCCAGCGCTCCCGGCCGATGCTCGGCCGAGAAGATGAGCGCTTCCTCCTCCGAGAAGCGAATACGCGCCGCGCGCAGCGCATCGCGCGCTCGACTCAAGTCCTCCACGACCAATCGCACCTTCCCCTTCTCTTTGACCTCGGGGACGAAGATGGCCGTGATGTTGATCCCGGCTTGAGCCAAGGCCGCGCAGACGCGGTGCAGCGCTCCCGGCCTGTTCTCCAGCGTGACGGCGATTTGCGTGATCGTCAGCATCAGTTGCCCTCCTCCTGAGATGATCTCGATGGGGCTTCGGATATTATACGGAGAGAGGCGTCTTGAGCAAAATCGCACTTGACATGCCGAGGTTCATTGAATAAAAATGCCCGCGTACGTGTTTGGCCGATTGGCCTTTCGCGGAGGGTTGAGCACGAAGCGCGTGCGCGAGAGAACGCCGATGAAGGGTGCCGTGGTCGTGGTGAACACAAACGTGGATGTCCCAGTTCGAGCAGTTCAAGGAGGGCAGCGTGAGGCGATGGAGTTGGGTACTTGCGGCCATTTTCGTGCTCTCGCTCCGAGGCGATCGAGGACTTCCCGAGGGAACTGAGCGCATCCGTGCTCGCCCAGTTCGCTACGAAGTCCCTCTCTCAGAGAGCGCTTCTGTCGCGGTTCGCGATTCCCTTCGATCGAAGAGTCCGCAAGATTCCGCATTAACCTTGCGTATTCCTCGCGTGCTCTCGGTGGAGGTCGAGGGGGAGCGCGGATCTCGCGCGCTCTTCGAGCCGCGATGGCTCGTTCCTCTCTCGCTCTCGGCGGCCGATTTCGACGAAGACGGACGAGCGGATGCTGTGACGGGATTTCTCGCGCCATGGGGAGGAGCGCTCGTCGTGTCGTTTGGCGGATCGTTGGTGCGAGAGACAGATCGCCTGCGCGCGCGCGCTGTGACCATATCGATTGAGCCGAGGGTGCTTCAGGCCGGCGATTTCGATGGAGATGGGCATGCGGATATCGCGATCGCCGATGGATCGGCCGCGCGCATGGTTATTCTCCTCGGCGATGGTCGAGGTCGTTTCGCTGATCCTCAGGAGATCGCGCTTCCGGTCGTGCCTCGCGTCATGGCGTCGGCGCCGCGCGTTGGTCCTCCTCTCAGTCCTTCGGCACAGCCGCTCATTCGCGTCCCGATGGATCTCTTCGTGATTGGGGAGGCTGAGAAGCGGTGGGAGATCGCGCGCGTGCGCGACCTCTCGGTGCAAGAGCGAGCTTCGCTGCCCGTGCCCGCCGCCCGGCGGGTGACTTCGGCGATGGCGACCGATTGGGATGACGATGCCCGTGCCGATTTGCTCATTCTCGGCGGCGATCGGCTGCTGATCTTCTCCAATCTCGCGCGAGAGCGACTCGCTGTCCCCAACATCATGTCGCTTCCGATTTCAGCGCGCGCGCTGGCGATCGGCGATTTCGATGGGAATCGGCGCGTGGATCTCGCGCTCTTGGAGGAATCCGGGCTTCAAGTGACCGTCGTCTGGGGTGCTTCCGTAGAGAAGACCTCGATCGCGCTTTCGCGCGCGGCGCAGACTCTCGTGGCCGCTCATCTGGATGCGGATCGCCTGGCCGATCTCGTGATCCTTGCGACCGAGGCGGCGATGCTTGAAGTCTGGCACGGAGAGCGACTGCTGCAGGAGAAGCGCCCGGCGGCACGATCTCGCGGAGGGCGCGCGCCGGCGTCTTTGGTTCCCTTGACGGCAGGATGCTCGCCCGTCCTCGCTGGCGTTCTTCCTCTCACCGAGGATAGGGTGGGCGATCTTCTCATCGTGAGCCGCGAGATGTCAGGAAGGACCTGCCCGAGCGTCTTTCATTTGGCGACAGCGCCAGCGAACGAGCTGATTGTGACGACGACGAGCGATGATGGTCCTGGGTCGCTGCGGCAAGCGTTGCAGGAGGCGAACGCCAGCCCGGATCCCGATGTGATTCGCTTTCGCATTCCGACATCGGATCCCGGTTTCACCGGAAGCACGTTCGTGATCCGCCTGCGAAGCCCTCTGCCGGAGATTCGAGGGGGCGGCGTCACGCTTGATGGAGCGAGTCAGATCGCCTTCACGGGAGCGACCAATGGCGACCGTCCGGTCATCGTCCTGAGCGGCGAAGTCGCGGTATCCATCTCCGGGCTCGTTCTGGCCAGCGATCGGAATATCGTGCGGCGGCTCATCCTCTCGCGTTTCACCGGTGCGGATCAAGCCGCCATCGTGGTACGGGGTGGCGCTGAGAATGTCGTGGAAGGCTGCTTGATTGGGACAAATGCTGCGGGAACGGGACCGGCGGGGAACACGACGGGCGTGCTCCTCATCGAGGACGCGCGCGGGAATCGGATCGGAGGGGTGAGCGCCGAGGCTCGAAATGTCATCTCCGCGAATACGATTGGCGTTCTCTTGCGCGGAGCGAGGACGACGGGCAATCTCATCGTAGGGAATTTCATCGGGACAGCCACCGACGGCGAGACGCCGCTCTCCAATGTGGATGGCGTGCGGATTGAGAGCGAGGCGAACGGCAATCGCGTGGGAGCACCAGGTACGGGTAACATCATCGCTGCGAGCGTGGGCAATGGCGTGTGGATTCGCGCGCCCGAGAGCGCGGATCGAAACATCGTGCAAGCGAATCGCATCGGCGTGAGCCCGAGCGGGGCTCCGATCGGCAATCGCGTGGCCGGCGTCGTCATCAGCAGTGGGAACGAGAATCTCATCGGTGGGACCGAGTCCGGCGAGGGAAATCTCATCGCCCATCAGCGCGGAGTCGGCGTTCTAATCAGCGGGAGTTCGCGCGGGAACCGCATCCTGGGCAACTCGATCTGGAACAACGGTGAGCTCGGGATTGATCTGCGCGGAGATGGCCCGACGGTCAACGATCCGGGCGATGCTGATGCGGGACCGAACGATCTGCAGAACTTCCCTGTGATCGCGGCAGCCGTGCAGCGCCCAGGGCGGCTCGTCCTCTCTGGAAGACTCGATGCGCGAGCGGGCGATGTCCGTATTGAGTTCTTCGCCAATGCCGCTTGTCACGCCTCGGGATTCGGAGAAGGGGAGCGGTTCATCGGGGCTATCACCGTGCGGGCGACAGGCGACGTGGCGAATCCGGCCGTGTTCACGGCGGTGTTACCTGTGACAGCGATCGGCCAATTCATCACGGCGACGGCGACCGATGCTGCGGGGAATACATCGGAGTTCTCGGCGTGCGCGCCGGTGAATGCCGCGCCGATCGCTGAGGCCGGTCCGGATCGAGTCGTGGATGAAGGCACAGAGGTCGTCCTCGATGGCACGGCCAGTCGCGATCCCGATGGCGATCCCCTCACGTTCCGATGGCGGCAAGTAGCTGGCCCGTCGGTCACGCTCTCGGATCCTACATCGGCACAGCCTCGGTTCACAGCTCCGATCGTAGATCCGGCTGTGCCGCCTCCCATTCGTCTCACGTTCGAGCTGATCGTGAGCGATGGGCGGGTTGAGAGTGATCCCGATCTCGTCGTGATCACCGTCAATCGGCGTCCGATCGCCAACGCTGGACCGGATCAACGAGTGGACGAGGGGACGACGGTCACGCTCGATGGCACGGCCAGTCGTGATCCCGATGGCGATCCCCTCACGTTCCGGTGGCGGCAAGTAGCTGGCCCGTCGGTCACGCTCTCGGATGCGACGGCGCCTCGCCCGCAGTTCACGGCGCCCGTGGTCGCTCCGACCGTTCCTCCGCCGGTCACCGTGACGTTCGAGTTAGTCGTCAGCGATGGGCGTTTGAGCAGTGCACCGGATTCGGTCGTGATCACCATCAATCGGCGTCCGATCGCCAATGCCGGTCCCGATCAAACTGTCCCCGACGGTGTGCTCGTCACTCTGGATGGGACGCGCAGCTTCGATCCCGATGGGGATGGCATCACGTTCCGCTGGACGCAAACGGCGGGACCAACGGTGACGCTCACGGGGGCGACGACACCGCGCCCGAGCTTCACGGCACCAAATCTCGCCGTCACGGAAGCGACATCGGTTCGCCTCACTTTCTCGCTCGTCGTGAGCGATGGACGGATGAGCAGCGCTCCGGATACCGTGGATGTCGTCGTGCAGAACCTCGTTCGATTGGATGACAGCCGCCGAAGCGGAAATCGGCTCATCCTCAATCTCGCGACGAATACGTTCGAGTTCCACGCTGGTCGTCTCGGTCGCACCTTCACTGGGACGATCGTGGAGATCGCGCGCAACGTCGGCGACGGCGCTCAAATTCGCATCATAGGGAGAGGGCCTGATGGGCTCATGCTCACGGTGAACATTGACGTGCGAAGGAACGTCGCCACAGCCGTTCTCATGACGGCGCGCGAGACGTTGACGCTCTTCACCAGCGATGTGCAGTAAAAGCCTTCACAGCGTCCTCGCATCGCACTGGCGAGAGTTGGGGGATTCGTCGTCTTCAGGGAGGGGGAAATGGTGGCTCGATCTCCTGTGCGAGTTCGCGTTCGTGCGCTCGTCCTTCTGTGCGTGGGATTTGGATCGCTCGGCAAAGGCTTGGCGCAACAGCCGCGACCGATTGAACCGGCCAATCAAACGGCTTCGACGACGACAGGGGGGACGAGCACAGGGCTCTTTCTGACGCTCAGCGGACGGACGCTTCGCCGCGGCGAATATACCTTCAGCACGTCGTGGAGTAATTTCGATCGCGATCCGGGCGATCTGGACATCAATCAAATCCCGGTCAGCTTCACGCTCGGAGTGACGAATCGGCTGGAGCTGTTCGTGACGGCGAACGTCTTCCAACAGGTGACGTCGCGACAGCCCTTCGCCCTCTCGGGCTATCAATTCCACGGCGTGCGAAAGGCCTTCGGCGGAGATCCTTTCGTCGCCTTCGGTTCGCCGGTTGGGGGACGAGAGACGGCAGCGGCGTTCTTCCCCCTGAGTGGCGCGCGGCTTGGAGGGATTCTGCCGCCCCCGGGTAGTTTCTTCGGTCCGGCCTTGCTCGCGGATCGGCCGAGCTTCGTCAACGAATGGCCCTTTTTCGGACCGGCGACGTTCCTCTCGCGCGAATTGGGCTTCGACCTGCAGCGCTCGGCCAACGGCATGGGCGACGTGACTGTCGGTTTGAAAGCTGCGCTGACGGAGCCTTCCGGCGCCTTCCCTCTCGCTTTGGCCGCCTTATTGCGGTTGCCCTCGGCGCGACATTTGGAGGCACTCGCGCGCGGGCGCAGCTCGGGAGCGACTGATGTCGGCGTGCTCCTGATCTCCGGCCAGAATTATCTCAACCATCGGCTGCGATTCGTGCAGAACATCGGCTACATCCGTTCTGGGGATCCGAAGCTGAGTGGGGTGAAACTGCTGGATCGGCGCGATCAGCTTCTGCTCAATGCGGGCGTGGAGATCGCGCCGGCGCAATGGCTCGTGCTCGTCGCCGAATGGGCGAATACGATCTACGTCGCGTCGGGAACGCCGAGTCTGAACGCGATCAATCCCTCCGATCTGATTCTCGGCGCGCGCTTCTATGGCTATGAGGGACGCTTGCAGGTCGGTGGAGGGTGGCGCCGTCTGTTGAACCAATCCGATGCGCGCACGATCCCAGTCTTCCGACCCGGTGTGGGCGTCTCCACGCTCGACATCAGCTCGAGAGACGCCAATGGCTTCATCTTCAATTTCGCGCTGGCGCGTCGCGCTTCGATCTTGCCGCCGCCACCGCCGAATCGCGCGCCGAGCGTCACGCTCTTTGCAGATCGCACCGAAGTGCGGGATGGGGAGCGGGTGACCCTGGAAGCGCGCGCCTTCGATCCGGATAACGATGCGCTCACCTACTCGTGGACGATCGAACCACCGGTCCCGCGCGAAGCGCTGCAGGCCGTCGGCGTGCCTCCGGGAAATCGCGTCGTGCTCGATACGACGGGGTTGAATCCCACGCCCGGCGCCCCGCCGCGTACCTTCACCGTCATCGCGCGCGTTGAGGATGGACGAGGAGGAACCGCGTCGGATCGGCGCGCGATCACAGTAACTGCGCCTCCCCCCCCCGCTCCGCCGCCTCCGCCTCCGCCTCCACCTCCTCCGCCAAATCGTCCTCCGGTCATTCGGGCCATCGAAGTCGTGCCCGTTGGAACGCCGCAGGTACCTGGGCAGATCACCGATGGCGATCTCTTGCGCGTTCGCGCCGTCGTCGAAGATCCCGATGGCGATGTGCTCGTCTACCGCTGGAGCGCGACGGCCGGACGATGGGTGGGCATCGGCAGCGAGATCACCTTCGATACGGCGGGGATCACTGTCGGACCTGGAGGGCCGCCCGTTACGGTGACGATCACGGTGACGGCGGATGACGGCCGAGGCGGGATCGCAGAACGTTCGCACGCGATCACGGTCGTCGCCGTGAGGCGGCCGGAACCGATACGACTGCCCGCGCTCTTCTTCGCGCAATTGAATGCGGCGCGCATCACGAATTTGCATAAGGCCATTCTCGACGATGCGGCCGATCGGCTGCGACAAGATCCGCGCGCCACGCTCGTCATTGATGGTCATCAGGATCGCGCCGAGCGGCCAAATGTGGCGCGCAGGCGGGCGCAGAATGCCGCCGATTATCTGATCCGGCAGCGTCGGATCGACCGCGCTCGGATTCGAATCCGAAGCTTCGGCGCCGAGCGCCCCCACGAGAGTGGACGGCGACGATTGAATCGTCGCGTGGAGTTGTGGGTTCTCCCCGCCGGTGCCGAGATGCCGCCCAATGGTGCGAGGGGGTCGCAAAAGGAGGGGGGATCGAGAGAACCGATCTCTCATGGGCAAGCCGAGCACGCGGGCGTACTCGTGGCGACCTCGACCGTAGCGGTCCTCGCGCCTGAACCTTCCGAGCTTCCGATCGGCGAGGTCCGTCGCCGACCGCTTCGAGTGACCCCACTTCCCACGGCTCGCGTCCCATCGCCGACGGTGATGCCCGATTCGCGGCCAACGGATCGGAACCTCACCTCATCGGCCTCCCGCACGACCATCCGAAAGTCGGCGAGTGCCGCTCGTCTCTCTCGCGCGCGGCCTTCATCGGGACGGCGCGCTCGCCTCGGCTCGCGAGGGGAACGCCACACTCAGCGAGCGGGCCTCACGCGCTCGCCGCGACGTTCGCCTCTTGTCCATCGCCTCGATTGATGACGCGTGCCCCGTAGGGCGGTCAGCCCCCGTGCGCCGCGGGGACACGGGGGTGTGGCAAGTTTCTATACATTTTCGTTGACAAAGTCGTCTTGCTTGGACTATACTTGCGCCCGACTCACGCCGTGGGGAGGAGCGCATGGTGAGACTTGGGAGAGGGAAATCGAAGACGGCGCGAAGCGAAGCACATGAGCGCCGCCTCATGAGCGTCGAGGTCCGGATCTCTCCGAGACCGTGGACTTCGGAGTTTGGGAACGCCCTCGCCGACGATATCTGTCGTCGCTGAATCTTCCCCTTATTGGGCTGCCTTCGTGCTTCCAATTCGAGAGACTCGCACCCCTCAATGAAAGGAGCAGGCGCGTCGCCAATGAGTGACGTTCGATCAAAGGAAACGAGCAAGGAGACCAAAGCCGCGCGGATTGAGCGGCTGAAGGCGGAGAAAAATCCATGGGAGTGCCTTGAGGAGATCCTTCGATTCGCGAAGCATGGGCATGAGGCCATCCCGCGCGAATGGTTGGAGACCTATTTCCGATGGTGGGGGATCTATACGCAAGGCGATGGGCGTGGCGTCTTTGGCCACGCGACGCCGTATTTCATGGTGCGCATTCGGATCCCGAATGGGTTGCTCACCGCGCATCAAGTGCGCGCGATCGCGGAATTGGCCGAGCGCTATGCGCGAGGCTTCGCCGACATCACCGTGCGCCAGAATATTCAATTGCACTGGGTGCGAATCGAGGACATGCCCGACGTGCTCTTTCGCCTCTTTCGCGTGGGATTGACGACGATGGGCGCCTGCGGCGATGACACGCGCAACGTCACGGGCTGCCCGCTCGCCGGAATCGATGGCGATGAGGTGTGCGATGCATCGCCGTTGGTCCTGCAAGCGACGCGTCTGCTTGTGGGGAACGACGCGTTTTACAATCTGCCGCGCAAGTTCAAGATTTGCATCACGGGCTGTCGGGTTTGGTGCTCGTATCCGGAGATCAACGACGTCGGGTTGACGGCCCTCGAGCGCATGAGAGCAGATGGGCAGCGCGAGATCGGATTCTCGGTGCGCGTGGGGGGAGGGCTTTCGACGGCTCCTCATTTCGGCGTTCGCTTGAACGCCTTCGTTCGATGGTCGCAAGTCTTGCCGGTCGTGCGCGGGATCGCCGAGATCTTTCGCGACAGCGACGTTCTGCGGCAGGATCGCGCGAAGGCGCGGTTGAAATTCCTCTTCCTCGAACATGGATGGACGGCCGAGCGTTTCCAAGAGGAGTTGGAGCGACGTCTTGGCTTTCGGCTCGAT